>CAYPWI010000476.1:0-2072 GCA_964414395.1 uncultured Ruminococcus sp. | reverse complement strand
TTTACTTTGTTCGCCGCCATGGACATTCCTATGCCCGTGCCGCAAATAAGGATCCCGCGCTCGGCTTTTCCATCGGAGATCGCCGCGCAGACCTTCTCCGCGATATCGGGATAATCGACGGTCTCGCCGCCGCACCCGAAGTCCTTAAATTCGATACCGCGCTCCGTCAGATGCTTTATGACCTCACATTTCAGCGCGTAACCGCCGTGATCGCAACCAATAGCTAACATAATAACTCCTTATCTAAATGGAAATTTCAAAAACGCGGTTCACTCGCTTCGCTCGTTCACCGCTCGCCTAGCTCACGGCGCGTTCCGTGCTCGCTTCGCTGCGCGCGGAACGCACCGTGAGCTGCGTTTTGAAATTTCACTGTTCTCCTGTATGTTGATCTTTAACCCTGCCTTGCCATGCGTTCCCGCTCCGCCTGCGGAAGCCTTAAATAAGTCGGCATCAGCGCTTCGGGCTTGATTACTTCCGCATTTTCGGCGGCGAAGCAGACCCCGCTTCCCCGCTGAAATCTCAGCTGCGGCGGCGCTAGTGAAAATTTTCCCTCGGTGAACGCGTCCGTTATCTCCGCGCCGTCACCCGCGAGAATGATTTTTTCGTCAAGCTTTGAAAGCTCCTCGGAAAGTTCCGCGAGAGTTATGGCGCGGTCATCGCAAACGCGCGTGATAATTCCATTCTCGGAACGGAAAAGCGCGTTATAGACCTGTTTGCACCGCGCGTCCATACAAGCGCAGATAACGCCGTCCGTGCCCGTGAAATTATACGCTATAGTCTCCAGTGTGGAAACGCCCACGCACGGCTTCTCCGCGCCCATGCACAGTCCCTTGACGGTCGCTATGCCGATGCGAAGTCCCGTAAACGATCCCGGACCCGCCGTTACAGCTATTTTCTCCACGTCGGAGAGCGTCACTCCCGCGCTTTTCAGCATATCCCGCACCATAGGGAGCAGCGTTTCGGAATGTGTGTGCCGCGTATTGAGGAAACTCTCCGCCACTATCTTCCCGCCCTCGGTAAGAGCGCAGCCCGCGGATATCGCAGAAGACTCTATTCCAAGTATCATATACTATCACCGCCAAACTCAACCGATCTTACAGATCAAAATTCTTTCCCGAAATATTCAATTCCCGCCCGTTCTCCGAGAGCTTTTTTATGTCGATCTTTATGACGTTTTCAAGCTCGTTTTCCAGTTCGGGAACATTCTCGCTCCATTCGATAACGCAGATGCCGCCCCTGTCAAGATAATCGAAGAAACCTATAGCATAGAGATCGTCAAGACCCGATATTCTGTACAGATCGAAGTGAAAGATCGGGATCTTTCCGGGGTATTCGTGCACCAGAGCGAATGTGGGGCTTGAGACTTCCTCGTCCGTCCCGAAATACTCCGCAAGCCCCTTGGTGAACGCGGTCTTCCCCGCGCCCATCTCACCGCTGAACAAAATAACGTCATCGGATCGAAGCCGCTCTGCGACTTTTCGCGCTATATTCCGCGTTTCGTCCTCGCTGTTAGAAATATATTTCATCAGAACAGACCCGTAATAACACCGTTTCCATCAACGTCGATCTTCTCGGCGGCGGGTACCTTGGGAAGCCCCGGCATGGTCATGATATCGCCCGTGTAAACGACCACGAACCCCGCTCCCGCGCTGGCGCGAACGTCGCTTACGGTGATCTCGAAGTTCTCGGGCTTGCCCAGCTTTGAGGGATCATCGGACAATGAATACTGCGTCTTAGCCACGCATACGGGAACACGGTCGAGACCGAGATCCTCTATCTCCTTGAGCGCTTTTTCGGCTTTTGCGGTGTATACAACGCCGTCCGCGCGGTAGATCTCCTTTGCTATCTTCTCGACTTTCTCCTTTATGGAAAGCTTATCGTCATACAAAGGCTTGAAATCGCTCTTCTCGGTGTTGATGGTCTCCACAACAGCGTTCGCAAGCTCTACAGCGCCCTCGCCGCCCTTGGCGAACACGTCCGAGAACGCGACTTTTACGCCCATTTTCTCGCAATACTCACGCACAGCCGCGATCTCCGCGCCGCTGTCAGTCGCGAAGTGGTTGATAGCCACG
>CAYPWI010000475.1:0-2073 GCA_964414395.1 uncultured Ruminococcus sp. | reverse complement strand
CGAGCCTTACGTGTATGCTCAGATGATCGCGGGCAAGGACGGCAAGCGCCACGGTGAAGCCAAGAACTCGTGGCTGACCGGTACGGCGGCGTGGAATTTTGTGGCGATCTCGCAGTACATCCTCGGTGTAAAGCCGCAATACGACGGACTTAAGATCGACCCGTCCGTTCCGCACGAGTGGGACGGCTTCAAGATCTCCAGACAGTTCAGAGGGGCGACCTACCACATCAGCGTAGCCAACCCGAACCACGTCTGCGCGGGCGTTAAGTCCATGACCGTGGATGGGAAGCCTGTAGACGGCAATGTGATCCCGGCGTTCGACGGCGGAGAGCATAGTGTTGAGGTAACGCTGGGCTGATATTGATCGCACTCGCGCGAAGCGCGAACCGGGTTTCCAAAGGGACAACATCACTTTGGCGGGGTCTGGGGCATAGCCCCGGCTAAAAGCAACCGGTCCCGGAGCGCGGAGAACGCTGAAAGCCTGCCCAATCGCACGCAGCGCGGAGGGCGGGCTTTCAGCCGTTCGCAGCGCGGAGTGGCGCTCCGTCAGAGCAACCTTGACAGTTGAAGACGAAAGGGCGGTTTTTCGGTCGCCTCTAATTTATGACACACTTTTTCTACAGATTGCGATCTCCCGCCCGTTGGGCGGGGGATTTTTCTAATACTAATCACCCATTAAGAACTTGACATCTTTGCGAAAATCCCGCGCATATTACTTCGTCAAATCTTGTCAAGTGTTTTAACGGTGATTAGTATAAATCCCTTTTTGGAGTTCGGAGAAAATCGGTGTTGACAAATTGCGAAAAAGTGGTATAATAAAGGTGGGAAGTGATGATGTGGCGCTTGAATATCAACGGTATGGCAGGAATAAAGGAACGCTTGTCAACAAAACATACATAGACAGCGGAGAATACAGGCGTAAGTTCGATAACGCAACGGATAATCCCGAATTGAATAAAGCTCTTTATGATGCCGCTAAGACGGCATTAAAGCACAGAAGCGGTACGGAACTCGAAGATATGTATTGGTTTGACGGTAAAACGGGAGAGATCATTTTCTCGATCACCGACAGTACAGTTAAACATTCTATAAAATATACCAGAGTTGTAAATGAAGCGATAATGGGTAAAACTAACATCGTTACGCTTCACACACACATCCGGGCAGTATGCCGCCGAGCGTTGAAGATCTGAATTCTTGCTGTCGGAATGGCTATGAGAAGGGGTTTGTGGCTTGCCACAACGGAAAAGTATTTGGGTATTCGTCCTCAGAAATGTTAACACATAATATTTATGCTCTGACGATACTAAAATTTGAAAAGCGCGGTTTTTCCGAGTATGATGCTCAATTTGCCACACTTATTAAATTGACGGAGAATTACCAAATCGATTTTTGGGAGGTGACTTCAAATGGCTGAACCGAGGTTTTTTATTGATGATAATATAAGAATTCCGGAAGAATACAGGAAAATGTCCCTTGAAGAGGTAGAAGCCGAGCTAAAGCGCCTTATCGAGGAAGATAAGAAGCAGAAAAGACAAAACGCCGATCAATGATGTGAAAATGCGTATCCCCCGTCCGGTTGGGCGGGGGAACTTGTTAAGAAGTGGGGTGCGTTTGATGAGGGCTTGTTATCCTCTTGTTTTAACGAAAATGGACGAGGGCGGTTATCTGGTGTATGTTCCCGATATGCAGATAAACACGAGCGGCACCGATATCGGCAGCGCTCTTGATATGGCGAAGGACGCAATAGAGCTTTGCGGGGTCGGCTATGAGGACGAAAACCTTCCCGTTCCCGAGCCGTCGGAGCTTTCGGAGATAAAGCCGCGGGAAGGCGAGCTCGTTCTCGCGGTGAACGTTGACTTCGCCGCGTCACCTCAGCGCGCGCTGAAAGAGGGAGCCGGGAATAGTCGGCGTGCAGATGTATGAAGTTTTAAACGTGATATCCCCCGCCCGAAAGGGCGGGGGATATGTCTGCGGAAAAACGCTATTTGGCTCGTTCGGCGGTAAGCGAGGTGTATACCTCCTAATTCAATGAGATGTTACACCATGATCAACATTACATTGATCAATATG
>CAYPWI010000474.1:0-2079 GCA_964414395.1 uncultured Ruminococcus sp. | reverse complement strand
ATAAGATCGACAAGATAGAATGTACGGCGCTCGTTCCAAAATATTCCAATATGGAAGGCGGGGCTTCTCAGACGGAGATAGATCGTCTCAACAAGGCTGTTTACGCGGCGTATTCCTGGAACTTTGACAGCGTAATGGAGTCGTTCCTCGGCGGAGATGATATCGTCAGCACCTACCGCGGCTATATAAACAGCACCTTCATGAACGTTCCCGAGGAAAAGCGGCGTTTTATGGAAGACTTTTTAAGATCATCGGGACTTCAGGAACAGATAAACAGGATATTGGAAAGCGAAGCATCCTCTTACCAGGAGACGAGATACCGCATAGCGGACGCGATATGCACTTACCTCGTGAATAACTATACATATTCTCTCGACACGAACTATATGGCGCAGGATCAGATAGAGGACTTCCTTACCAAGACGAAGAGCGGACACTGCGCGCTTTACGCGACCTCTATGACGCTGATGCTGCGCACGCTGGGAATTCCCGCGAGATACTGCACGGGATTTGTAGCGCCTCCGAACGGCGGCACGGAAACGGTTTTGCGCTCGAGAAACCTTCACGCGTGGTGCGAGGTGTATCTTGACCAGCTCGGCTGGGTGACGTTCGACCCGACGAGCAGCTCGCTGTTTTCGTATGAGCCGGGTTCGTCGAGCAGACCCGCGTCGAGCAGCTCTTCGTCGGACAGTTCGTCGTCGGTCACTTCCGGCAATTCGAGAGAGGACTCCTCTTCC
The DNA here is from genome assembly GCA_964414395.1 of uncultured Ruminococcus sp. Taxonomy (GTDB): domain Bacteria; phylum Bacillota; class Clostridia; order Oscillospirales; family Ruminococcaceae; genus CAG-115. Next base: position 1,342 of record CAYPWI010000474.1, on the reverse strand, counting down.
GATGATGAAGAGAGCGATCCCGATGAGCCGGGCGGGAATTCCGGCGGCAGCGGTCACAGCGGCATATCCGACGATCCCGATAAACAGAACGTCAATGTCCTGCCGTATATCATGATAATTTTGGCGATAGTTGCCGCCGCGGCGCTGGTGATCTTTATCATTCATTATTTCAGATCGCTTAAGAAGCGCGCGCGGAAGGCGGTGAGACAATACTGCCGCGACCGCAAGGCGGATGTGCTGCTTGAAAAGATCATAGCGCTTCTTGAGGTCGGCGGACTCACTCCGCAAAACGGCGAGCTTCCGGGCAAGTTCTACAAGAGAGCGGAGAAGACCCTGCGCTGCGCGTTCTCGGCAAATAAGGATATGCTCGAGGCAGTGGCGTTCGGTGATATAAATGTCACAGAAACAGATTGCGAGAGCCTTTCCCGTCTGTTTGAACAGCTTTACAACGCGCTTGAGGATAAGATGTACATTTTTGAGAAGGTAAAGCTCTGGAAGACGGTATTGTAGTATTGTGGTGATAATGCACAATTATCTCCGAAAAAATTGTCTATAATGCCTTTTGAAAAAACTTGATTTTTATTGCCGGACGTGATATAATTAAGTTAGTATTATAGACTGATATCCATTTGTGACGCAACTAAATCTGCTGCAAAAATAAATTCATTGTGAGGTAATACCTATGGCGATGCGATTGATCACTCGTTCGGATTTTGACGGATTGGCTTGCGGAGCGCTTCTGCTTTGCGCGGGTGTGGTCGACAGCTGGACTTTCGCTCACCCGAAAGATCTTCAGGACGGTCTTATCCCCGTCACCGAAAATGACTGCTTGGCAAATGTTCCGTTTGTGGAAGGCTGCGGATTGTGGTTCGATCATCACTCCAGCGAGGAAGAACGCAATCGCTATAAGGGCAAGTATAAGGGCGAGAGCCGCATTACTCCCAGCTGCGCGCGCATTATCTATGAATATTACGGCGGCAAGGAGCGCTTCCCGAACTTCGACGATCTTATGGTAGCTGTTGACAAGGTCGACAGCGGCAATCTCACGCGCGATGAGATTCTCGACCCCAAGGGTTGGATCCTCGTGGGATTTCTGATGGATCCGCGCACGGGTCTCGGCAGGTTCAGAAACTTCACGATAAGCAACTATCAGCTTATGGAGAAGCTTCTGCGCTGCTGCTCTTATATGTCAACGGAAGAGATACTCGCGATGCCCGATATCCAGGAGCGCATCAAGCTCTACAACGAGCAGACGGAGCTCTTCAAGGAAATGGTACATAAGTACACGCGCGTTGAGGGCGATGTTATCATCACCGATCTGCGCGGAGTATCGCCGATATAC
>CAYPWI010000473.1:1479-2088 GCA_964414395.1 uncultured Ruminococcus sp. | reverse complement strand
AAATACAATATGGTGACGGACTTCGGAAAGTTCCTCGACCCGCTGGCGGACAAGATACTCGTAGCGGCGGCGTTGGTCTGCTTCGTAGAACTGGAGTGGACTTCCGCGTGGGTGGTTTTCATCATTCTCGCGCGTGAGTTTGTGGTTTCGGGAATAAGGCTCGTGGCGGCTTCCTCGGATAAGAAGAAGGTCATTCCCGCTAATATCTGGGGCAAGCTCAAGACCGCTGTCACCATGGTCGCCATAGCTGTTATACTGATACTTGCCGTGCTTATGTACGATTTTAAGATCATAGGCGGAGACTTTCCCGCGCAGCTGATACGCGATATCTTGATGTATCTGTCGGCGGCGCTGACGCTGATCTCGGGCATTATTTATTGTTACGATTATAGGGAGTATATAGACCCCAAGAAGTAACTCCTTGAAAGGAGCGGATAGAATGATCTATTATACAGCGGATCTTCATCTGGGTCACGAAAATGTGATAAGATTTTCTAACCGCCCGTTCTCGAACGTTGAGGAAATGGACAACGCCATGATCGAGAATTGGCGGGCTGTCGTCCGCCCCAATGATGATATTTATGTTCTGGGCGATCTTATATTCAAGAG
>CAYPWI010000473.1:0-1469 GCA_964414395.1 uncultured Ruminococcus sp. | reverse complement strand
CGACCCCGAGGCGTATCTGAAACGGCTGACGGGGAAAATACATCTTATCAAAGGCAATCACGATACGTTCCTGAAAAATAAGACGCTATGGAACTATTTCGAGAGCGTTGACGGATTGAAGACCGTTGCCGACAACGGCAGGCGGGTGGTGCTTTGCCATTATCCCATGGCAGAGTGGAACGGGTATTACAGAAATGCCATTCATCTGTTCGGGCATATCCACAACAACCGCAATAAGGCGTGTGAGATCATGGAGAGGCTTCCCAATAATTACAATGTCGGAGTGGACTGCATAGGCTTTACGCCGCTGACGCTCGATCAGATAATAAAATTCTATGGCAGAGAGCCGGTTTCGGTATCGGCATCTAATAACGACGAATAAAAGATTTTATGGAGGTTTTTATGAGCGACAAGGTTTTAAATCAGGACATAAACGACAGAGTTCCCGAGAATGGCACGGTTCTTATGGCGCAGCTGCTGTTCCGCGAAAAGCCGCAGCAGGCTGATCCCAAAAAGCTTGAAGAGGAATTCGGAAAGCTGGCGGGAAAGATAGAAAACACAACTAATGACAAGGACAAAGATCATGAAATGATGACTTTCTCTTGTCTCGATTATTTGGCAAACTTTTCCGACAAGAAAAATATCCCCGTGCTGGCGAGCTTTATGGGACCGTTCGCGTTCTCGGCGGAGAAGATCGACGAGCTGCAAAGAAGCCAGTTCTGGGATTACAGGGACGGGGCGACAAAAATCGACGAGTTCAAGTGGAATATCACGGTGGTGACTATGCTGGGCGGCGGTCTTCATTACAAGCAGCAGGCGGAGCTTCTTCTGGCGCAGGTGGACGCGGCGCTGAAATGCTATCCCACGTGCGAGGCGATCTACGTTTTCCACAGCGGAAAGCTCACCACGCCCGCGGATTTTGAGGACTGCAAGCGGTACGATCTGTCGGGGCGTTTTATCAGACTTGCGGTAAACGCGAGGTTCTTCAATATACAGGGCACCAAAGACGATATGATCGTTGATACCATAGGATTTTACGCGTTCGGCGCGGCGGATGTTCAGGTACATTTCCACGGAATGGATCCCAATCACGTGGTGAACTATGTGTACAACATCGCAAGCTATCAGTTCGACAACGAATTCCCCATTAAGAGCGGCGAGACCGTGGACAGCCTAGCCCCCGACGGCAGTATGCAGTGGGAGCCGCAGTGGAGAACACAGTATGAAAATTCGCTCATTCAGCCCGTGCGCACGGTGCTTGACGTGAATTGCGGAGAATTCGCGGCGGGGCAGAGATAATTAACACTGTGAATTTATTGTTCGTATGCAGCCGCAACAGGCGGCGCAGCTTGACGGCGGAAAAGCTCTTTGACGGGCGTGCCGGTCACAGGGCTTTTTCGGCGGGAACGGAACAGGGCGCGCGGGTGAAGCTTACCGAGGGTATGCTCTCCCGCGCGGATATTATATTC
>CAYPWI010000472.1:0-2089 GCA_964414395.1 uncultured Ruminococcus sp. | reverse complement strand
AAGGCTTTACAACTACCTGCTGTTCGCCAATGAGCTTGTCGGCGAAAATACATACGCTCTTGTTGTCTGTTTCCACCAGCAAAAGAATTCCGTCCTCGAGGTTTACGACCTCGGTCTCTATGCCGAACTTCTCGTGCATACGCAGAATAGGATAGCACACGCCTCTTATCATGATCATCTCGTTTCCGCCCGTGTCGCGGAGGATCTGAGAGGTCTCGACCTTGAAGCTTTCGCGGATAGTGGATATCGGAACGGTAAATACCAGATCGCCTACCGTGACCTCCATACCGTCGATGATAGCCAGCGTCAGCGGGATTTTTATAATGAAGTTGGTGCCTACGCCCTTCTTGGAATCAACGATGATAGTACCGTTGCACTTCTCGATATTCGCCTTTACAACGTCCATGCCGACGCCGCGTCCCGAGAACTCGGTAACGGTCTCGTTGGTGGAGAAGCCGGGCAGCAGGATAAGGTTCTGTATCTCCTTCTCGGAGTATTCGCTCTCGGGCTTGGTGAGCAGTCCCATGCGCTTTGCCTTGTCCATGATCTTATCGGGATCGATACCCTGTCCGTCGTCGGATACGGTGATAACGACCTCGCCGGAGGAGTTCTGCGCGGTGAGCTTCAAGGTGCCCTTTTCGGGCTTGCCCGCGTAAATTCTGTCCTGAACATCGTCTTCGATACCGTGATCCATACAGTTTCTTACAAGGTGCATCAGCGGATCCTGGAGGCTGTCGACGATGGACTTATCGACTTCGGTGTCCTCACCCTCGAGAACGAAGTCTACTTCCTTATTGAGTTTCTTGCGCATATCGCGGACTATTCTGTTCATTTTCTGGAACACGCCCGCCAGAGGAACCATTCTGATAGACATAACGGTGTCCTGCAATTCGCTGGTGAGCTTCTTAAGATCGCGCGCCGCCTTGCTGAACGACTCCAGCTCCAGACCCTCAAGGTCGGGGTTGGAGATAACCATCGACTCGGTGGTGATGATCTCGCCGACGATATCATGCAGCGCGTCGAGCTTCGCGAGGTTTACGCTGATGAGGTTCTGCTTCTGAGCGCCGCCCGCGGCAGCCGCGTTTGCCACAGCAACGGCAGCCTGAGCGTTCTCAACGGTCTTGTCGTTGGGCTTTGCGGCGGGTTTGGGAGTGGTCTTGGGCGCAGGGGCGGGCGCGGGAGCCGCAGCGGGCTTCTCGGTCTTGAGCTCCTGCTTGGGCTCGGGAGGAAGCTCCGCCTTGGGTGCTTCCTTGCTGTCGTTATGAGCGGCGACGGTAGCGGCAGCCGACTCATCGGAGATGATCTCATACGACTGAACGTTCAGAGCGGTCTCGATGAGCTTGAGGATATAGTCCTTATCGTCCTTTTCGGAGAATGTGATAACGAAGCCGTGATCTACGATCTCCTTGGAGGACTCGGGGTTGGTCTCAACGTCCGCGGGGGAGAATTCCAGGAAGGAGCACTCCTCACGGATAGTGTTTATAAGCAGGAACGCGCGCAGATTTTCCATCTGGCAGCCTTCCTCAAAGAATACGCGCACGGATACCTTTCCGGAGCCGCCCGTAGGAGCAGCCGCACCGCCCGCGGGGGCAGAGCCTGCTGCAGCGTCAGCCGCGGGAGCCTCGCCGCTTGCCTCGGCGTTCAGCTTATCACGGGCGCTTACGAGCTTGCTTACGAGATCGTCGAAATTCGCCTGCTCGTATTCGCCGTTGATGTTGTTCTGAATAGCCTCGATCTGAGCCTTATACGAGTCGGATACCTGGAATACCAGGTCATATACGAAGCTCACATCGGTGATAACGTCCGGGTTTTCGCGGATAACGAAGAACATATCCTCCGCCTTATGCGCCAGCACGGACAGGTTGTCAAAGCCCATCATCGCGGACGAGCCTTTAATGGTGTGCATGATACGGAAAATTTCCTTGATGTCGTCGCTTTCAAAAGCGTTAGCCTGCTCTGTACGGAGAAGTATTTCGTCAAGCTGTTCGAGAAGACCGTTTGTCTCGAAGAAATACATATCGAGCATAGCTTCCATTCCGGGTTCGATTTTTGCCATAATTCTCAGTTCCTTTCCAAATGCGCGGTTAAG
>CAYPWI010000471.1:0-2092 GCA_964414395.1 uncultured Ruminococcus sp. | reverse complement strand
CCGTATTGCGATAATGCTATATTCTGGGATAATGAAAACGGATTTCGTTTGTCCAAGGCATTTTCCAAAGAATCGTCCGGGATTGATGATATTTTAGCAAATGTTCCGGAGTGGATAAAATCCTTAGAAAAAAACGGGAGGGAACGCCATGAATGAGGAAAAATTCAGCGGCAAGGCTGATATTTACGATAAATACCGCCCGTCCTATCCCGACGCGCTGATCGATTTTCTTTATGAAAACGCGCGCTGCGGCGCTGTCTGCGATATAGGCGCGGGTACGGGTAAATTCACGCGGTGCTTGCTAAAAAAGCCGTGGAAGATCACCGCCGTTGAGCCTAACGCCGATATGCGCTCTAAGCTCTCGGAGATATCGTGGATAACCGTCGTTGACGCTCCAGCCGAGGATACGGGGCTGGGTGAAAATTCGTTCGGTTTGGTGACGGCGGCTCAGGCGTTTCATTGGTTTGACGAGGAGAAATTCAAGGCGGAGTGCGGGCGTATTCTTACTCAAAACGGCAAGGTCGCCGTGATCTGGAACGATTATATTGAAGAGGGCTTGGCAGAGCAGCAGACCCTGATCGGCAGAAAATACAGCCGGGACAGGCAATACGCGGAAAAGGGGCACACGGGAGTGCGTTCCTCGGAGGCGGGAGATGAATTCTTCCGTGAATATTTTAAACAAGTGGAGTTAAAGACTTTCCTATCCGAACGCGTGCTCGATCTTGAGACTTTTATAGGTGAGGCGCTGTCGCGTTCTCACGCGCCCAAGGAGGGCGAGAGCGGCTATCAGCCGTTCATCGAGGAAATGAAGAACGCGTTCGCCGAGTATGAAAAAGGCGGCAGGGCGGCGGTATGCTGCAAAACGTCATGTTATTTCGGCAGCTTTTAAAGCATGGAAAGGTTTGATATGAAAAAGTTATTCGCGGCTACAGCTGCCGCGGTGATCTTGCTTACGGGATGCGCGTCGGGCGGAGAGCCTTCAAGCACGGTGTTCAGTATAGAGCAGCCCGAGAGCGTTCCGCAGAGTGAAACGAGCATGATAAATTCGGATGATCCCGCGAATTCCGGCGCTTCTTCAAGCTCAGAGTCGGGATCGTCTCAAGAAGAGCTCGAAAACGCTTTCAAGAACATCTGGCTCTTCGGGAAGAAGCTCTCCCTGCCGTGCCGCTTTGAGGAATTCGGCGAGGACTATTCCGTTACCGATGAACACGCTTATCAGATGAAAGACGATCTCATAGTTTTCTTATCCTACAAGGGCGAGGTGATAGGCGAGGTCGTTCTCGAGAATTGTACCGCGGAGGATCCCAACAAGGCGGCGAAAAAGGTAGTTCAGCTGGCGCTTGGAAACGCCGCCGATAATCCCGTCAGCACCGAGGGCTGGTATAACGAGGAGATATTCTTTGACGTTCTCGGCGTTACCATGAAAAGCTCGCCCCATGATGTTGAAGAGCTGTTCGGCAAGCCTTCCAAGACCCGCAAAAAAGGACGTCAAACGCGCTATGTGTATAACGTCTCCGATACGAAGTTTATCGAGTTCACATTCATAAACGGAGAGATCGTCGAGTTCGTTATCGAATCGAGATAACGGCGAGATAACGCGTTCGATCGGTTTGAACAAGTTAAATATTTTTAGGAGGAAATAAATATGATCACATTGGATAAGGAACTGAATTCCCTGGCTTATCACGGCAGAGGCATCGTCATCGGCAAGTCGCCCGACGGGAAGAAAGCCGTGATCGCCTACTTCATTATGGGACGCAGCGAGAACAGCCGCAACCGCGTATTTGTCGAAGACGGCGACGGCATCCGCACTCAGGCGTTTGACGAGAGCAAGATGACCGACCCGCATCTTATTATTTACGCGCCCGTGCGCGTTCTCGGAAATAAGACCATCGTCACCAACGGCGACCAGACCGATACGATTTACGAGGGCATGGACAAGCAGATGACGTTTGAGGAAAGTCTTCGTTCGAGAACGTTCGAGGACGACGCGCCGAACTTCACGCCGAGAATTTCCGGCATCGTCCATCTCGATAACGGTTCCATGAACTACGCTATGTCGATATTGAAGTCCGCGAACGGCGATGGGAAT
>CAYPWI010000470.1:0-2093 GCA_964414395.1 uncultured Ruminococcus sp. | reverse complement strand
CTATTCGCGGGATAAAGAAGCCCGATATACCCATAAAGCGCCGCGCGGAGCTGAGAGAGTTCTACGACGCGCACAAGCTGTGATAGGCTTCGGAGGTATCGCGATGGAACGAATAGAGGCGTTTGAGAAGATGCTTTCCGAGATACAAAAGCAGGCTGAGTACGAATCGGAACAGTTAGATCGGCTGAAAGCCGCGGGAAAAGAAAAGACCGCGACCTATCGCCAATTTCTGGGAAACCGTATGATGTATAAGATGATGCTCGAAAAATATAAAGAATACGGGCTTATCGAATGACAGCCTTCTTTAAATATCAAACGGTCTCATTGGAGTGACGAAGTAAAAAAATGGCGTTAATTGAGGTAAAAGATCTGTCGCTTTCATATGAAAATATGGACGTGATAGAAGATCTGAATTTTACGGTGAACAGCGGCGACTACCTCTGCATAGTCGGCGAGAACGGCTCGGGCAAGAGCACGCTCGTAAAGGCGCTGCTCTCGCTGAAAAAGCCCGACAGCGGTTCTATCACCTTTGGTGACGGGCTTGTCCGCAGGGAGATAGGTTATCTTCCGCAGCAGACCATAGCGCAGAAGGATTTTCCCGCGAGCGTTTATGAGGTCGTGCTGTCGGGGTGTCTTAATTCCCGCGGGATAAAGCCGTTCTATTCGGCGAGGGAGCGCAAAATGGCGCTCCAAAACATCGAGCGTATGGGGATAACCGATCTCAAACAGCGCAGCTACCGCGAATTGTCGGGCGGACAGCAGCAGCGCGTTCTTCTGGCAAGGGCGCTGTGCGCGACAAAGAAGCTGCTGCTGCTCGACGAGCCCGTATCGGGACTTGACCCTATGGTGACAGCCGAGATGTACGAGCTGATCTCCGATATCAACAAAAGCGGCGTTACCGTTATCATGGTGACACACGATCTCGTGGGCGCTTTCAGGTGCGCCAACCGCATACTTTGCCTTCGCGGCGACGATTATTTCTTCGGCACGCCCGAGGAATTCCGCGAAAGCGATCTCGCGGGTTTTATAAAAGGGGGCAAAGAGAATGGCTGAGATACTTTCGGAGATCTTTTCGACCCCTATGCTGGTGCGCGCGCTGATAGTGGGCGTGCTGGTGTCGCTGTGCGCGGCGCTGCTGGGTGTGAGCCTTGTTCTGAAACGGTTCTCCATGATAGGAGATGGGTTATCTCACGTCGGGTTCGGGGCGCTTGCCATTGCGGCGGTGATGAACCTCGCGCCGATGCTGGTAGCTATCCCCGTGGTGATCGTTGCGGCGTTTCTGCTGCTGCGGCTCTCCTCGAACGGCAAGCTGAAAGGCGACGCGGCTATAGCGCTTATCTCCACGGGTGCGCTGGCGGTGGGAGTTATGGCGGTGTCAATGTCAAAGGGCATGAATATCGACATAAACAGTTATTTGTTCGGCAGCATAATTTCGGTGAGCGGCTCTGACGTTGTTGTAAGCGCGGTATTGGCTGTTGTGGTGCTGGCGATGTTCGGGATCTTCTACACAAAAATATTCGCTATCACGTTTGACGAGAGCTTTGCCAAGGCTACGGGGATAAATGTCGGGCTGTACAATATGCTTATAGCGCTGCTGACGGCGGTGACTATCGTCATAGGTATGCGGCTTATGGGGAGTATGCTGATCTCGGGGCTGATAATCTTTCCCGCTTTGTGTTCTATGCGGGTATTCAAGAGCTTTCTTTCGGTGACGATCTGCTCGGCGGTGGTCTCGGTGACGACGCTTGTCGCGGGAATGATCATCTCATATGCGGCGGATACGCCCTGCGGCGCGTCTATAGTTTGCGTGAACATCGTGGTGTTCGGCGTGTTCGCGGCGGTGGGCGCTGTGAAGGCGAGGATAAAGTAAACTATGAACCGGCGCAGGTATGCCGAGCGCGGCGGTGCCGCACCGGATCACAATTTGCATTTTACAGACTAACGGCTCCGTTTTGCGCGGAGCCGTTTTTATTATATATACCGCTGAATTTCCGTTTCGTTCCCATCGTTGATGTACACTCTCGGAACACGTGTTCCAATAGCGCACAACAGCTCGTAGCCTATAGTGCCGATCTTTTGCGCCGCGTGTTCTA
>CAYPWI010000469.1:954-2102 GCA_964414395.1 uncultured Ruminococcus sp. | reverse complement strand
CCCGATAAAATTCAAGACCGCTCCGGATATCCGGGGCGGTCTGTTTGTATTGCTTGTATCTCGCGGCGTATTATCAAAGCGCCGTAGTGTGCATTTCCGCCGCCAGCTTCTTGCCCTCGGCGGAATTGAGGAACTTGTTGTAGTTTTCGGTGGCGATGCGTATGAAGTCCTGGTCGTTCTTCTTCTCCGGCGGAATGTAGGGCTTGCCGGGAACACGGTTGCGCAGATTGAACTGCTTCATCGAGCTCTTGAGCACCTCGGCGTTCTTGGAGATCTCGACGGTCATTGCCGCGGTCTCCTCGCTGGAGGCGGCGTTGGTCGATACCGCTCTGGATATCTCGTCTATCTGACGTTCGATATCGCTCATATTCTCCTGCTGCTTCGCGCCGGATGCCGCGATCTGTCCCGAAACGTCGATGATCTGCTCGAGAGATGTCATTATCGACTCAAACGTCGCATAGGTCTCGTCGGAGATCTCGCTGCCGAGCTTAGCCTTGTTTATGGTATCATCAACAAGCGCCTTGGTCTGCGCCGCGGAGGCTTTACTGTTATTGGCAAGGTCTTTGATAGAAGAGGCGACGACCGCGAAGCTCTTTCCCGCCGCTCCCGCGCGCTTCGCCTCGATAGTGGCGTTGATAGCGAGCAGGTTTGTTTGATTTGCGAGCGATTCGATATTGGCGATAACGCCCGAGATCTTCTTTGAGGACTCGTTGATGGCTTTCATCGCCTGAACGAGCTGCTGCATCTTCTCCTTGCTCACCACGACTTCATTGCGGATAGTGTCGGACAGGTCGCTCGCGTGAGCCGCCGCCTCGGCGTTCTCCTTGACGAGCTCGTTCGTGGAGCTGATATCCGCCTGGAACTCTGTGATAGCGGTTGACTGCTCGGTGCAGCTTTCCGCGAGAAGTCTCGCCGCGGACGCGATGGAATCGGTGCCCTCGGTCACGGAGTCGGCGATCTGGGATATCTGCGCGAACATGATATCGTTGCTCTGCACCATCTTGTACAGGCTCTTGCCGAGGCTGTCGGAGCTGGAACGAATATTGACGTATGCTGTCATATCGCCGTCAGCCACCTTCTGCACGACATTGACGTTCTCCTTGATGCTCTCGGACATGGCGGTGAACGACTTTATCATGCGCTGTATC
>CAYPWI010000469.1:0-944 GCA_964414395.1 uncultured Ruminococcus sp. | reverse complement strand
TTCCCTCGGTCTCGTGCATTGCTTCGATATGATCCGCGCCCGTCGAGAGCGTCTCAGCCCATTCGGCGACGGAGATAACGGGGCGGGAGATGCTGCTCGACATCTTATTGGAAACGATTATCGAATACGCAAGCAGCATAGCGATCAGGATGATACCCACTATCGTGCTGAGCTTTATGGCGTTTGTAACGTTTCTTCCCGCGCTTTCCGTCAGTTCAACATATTCGGTGGAGATATCATTCAGATACTCGGTAAGATCCATAAGATCGGGGTAGACCACGTTATCGAGCAGCTCCTTTGAGCCGTTGTAGTCGCTCAAAGTGATGGAAACAGCCTCCTGCGCGTTCTTTTTCAATTCATCATACAAGGTCTTCGCGCTTGATACCGTTGATCGCACAGACTGATCCTCATCGGCTGTGATGGTCACCAGCTCATCGAATATGGGAGTGGATGTATCCAATTTCTCATCGAAAAGCTGATCGTAAACGATATCATCCGCCGCGCGGTAGAGCTTGTTCGCCTCTACGATCGCGCCGGAGGTTCTGGCGATGTTATCGTTGTACTTGATCTCGACCTGCTGACAGGAATTGATATAGATCATCGCGCCGATAAAGAACAGAGTGATAAAAAGCCCGCCCGCAAGTATCATAAAGTTACCTTTTCTGATACTGCTCCTGATAGATTTTGTTTTTCTCATTGTGATAACCTCTGATTTTCTTGGAATGATTTTCGTCGTTCTAAATAGCCCGGCAATATATCTCACCGTATTTGACAGAATATTTTTTGCAGTCTGCCGAATACCAATGACCCGCAAAGCGCCGTTTTGAGATCCCGTTTTTTTACAAAACAGCATATTATTCTCTTATATTATACATCAATCGTCGGGATTTTTCAAGTAGATTTATTTTTAAAAATAATTTTTTTTGAAAAAAATCGTGCGGTCT
>CAYPWI010000468.1:0-2105 GCA_964414395.1 uncultured Ruminococcus sp. | reverse complement strand
GCGAGGTGTTATCCAGAACCATTCCCGAAACGTGCAGCATACGGCGAACAACATTGATCGCGTGTTCGGGAGAGTCAAAATGCTCGTCGATCTTGACGTTCGTGCCGTTGGAATATTGGACTTCAATATCGTCCCACGAATTGATATTTATTTCCTCGATTCCCGTGCCGAAGATATATTTTGTGAGGAAAGAGAACTCCGCCATTTCCGTGTAAAGTTTGTCGACCAATTCTGTTTGGGAAAGCCCCTCAACTGAAATTCTGTAGTCGAGCAGATATTTCCCAATATATCTTTTGACCTGCTGTTTGATGTTATCGTCGTCTGAATTGACGTTGTTGATCCCATCGGTCACGAGCTTTGAATATTTGCTCGAAATGTATGACTGCACCTCGTTCAGCACATCGGAAAATTCGCGCTTTTTATCCGACTTGAAGAACAGATTCTGCGTGTTGGAATTTGTAGTCAGACTCATAATTCGAACACCTCATTCGCTATTTTCGACACAGCCTTGCGGAAGTCTTTACTATCTTTTTCGGTAAGTCCCGCGAACAAATTCCCCGAAAGAAACTGCTTGTAAACCTCATCGCTATGCGGAATTTTGAAGCTTACGCCGCCTACCACCTGCTCAATATTTTCATCTGCCTGGAATGAGGAGATATTGCTCGCCGCCTTGTACTGCTTGTTCGCGTTGAACTTATTATCTAACAGAAGAGGAAGCTGGGAGTTCAGATAAGAAATAGATTTCAGATCGCACGAAACCAAGCGGAGAACCGCGTCTGACTCGATCAGCGCAACCGCAGACAGTGCATCATTGGTAATGTTGCTCGTGCAGTCGATTATGATGTACTCGCACATCTTGCGGAGTTCCGCGATCAGTTCCTGCGCCTGAGTTTCGGTGTACGGAGCATAAGAAAAAGCGTTCTCGCCTTTCAGCATGGCAAGCATAGTGAGGTACTCATTTTTCTTGTGTAGGATCGCGTTCTGGCGTATAAGGTTTCCGTCCACATGAGCCGCGCCGAGGATAGTTCCGAGCGAGTTCTCGGATTCCAGATCGGACGGCGGACAAACGTAGGGAAGCGGCGGCGCGGACATATCCGCAAGCACCAGAATGACGTTCTTTTTCTGCGATGCGATGTACCGCGCCAGCTTCACGCTCATGATCGTTTTCCCCGAAGAAGGACTTCCCCAAACAGCGAGAACTTGGTTATCTCTCCGGTCGGGCGGCAGCTCAAAACATTCACTTTCGGGAGAATTGATGTCGAATTCGAGGTCAAGTTCCTCATCGTCATCGCCGCGCGAGATCAAAGATTTAAACAGATTCGGCATTGGAATTCACCTCCGAGTTTGAATTGTCCGAGCTGCTTGTGTCGGAATTATTATCTTCGCTTTCAGAGTTACTTTCTCCGGAATTATCTTCCGGATCACTATCCTCGGAAGTCTGGCTCTGCGAGGTGTCCTCCGAGGTTTCCGAGTCATCGGAGTTTTCATTTTCTTCTTCATCTTCTGCCGCTAATTCCTCCAAAATTTTCTGCTGCGCGTCAATGAATTTCTTTGCGTTCTCAGCCGTTCCGCGGAACACAAGCGAAATATGAAGATCCCCCTCAGCCTCAAGTTCCGCGAGGACATTAGCCTGTTCGGGAGTGACAAGAAGTGTCACGGTTTCGGGCAGTTCGGTTTCTTCCTCGCCGTCGGGCTTTACTGTAACGGTTTCATCATCGTTTCCTTTCTTGTCCGTCACGGCGATGACTTCCACATACTGCAGTTCATCGGGAACGAGCGTTTCGCCCTGTTCCTTGTAATCAACCGCGATCACGGACACAATATCTCCCGAAATTAGCTTACCCGAAAGACCTCCCGCAAAGGATGGGATCGTTATAGACATAGCGCGTTTCTCGCCCGTCAAGCCGTACAGATAGGCATTTTCCGAAGCGGGAGTATCGCTGACTTTCGCCGCGAGAACATATTCGCCCTTGATCATTTCGGCAGACGCGTATTTACCGACGACATCATCATAATTTTTGACGACCTCGCTGGGCAGATTGTACGCGCCGACTTCAACCACTTCTATATCTTTCGCAGTGATCTCCTGCCCGATCTTCAAGTCG
>CAYPWI010000467.1:0-2109 GCA_964414395.1 uncultured Ruminococcus sp. | reverse complement strand
TAATAATACTTGATTTATCGAAAGAAATATTGTATAATAAAAAAGGATTATTCTGCACTAAAATATATAAGGCAGCACCGCACAGCTGACAGCTGACTATGTTGCCGCCCGTTTGCGGGTTCTCGGTCATCTTCCACAATTCGTTTCGGCAGGGCGGCAGTCTTGCTACGCTGTTATTGTGCGATCTGACGGCGATAATTGTGCGGTATTGCCATAAAATAGAGTAAGGGATTGATGCAGTTGATTTTTGGCGGGAAGATCATCAAAGTTGAGGTCCTCGATGAGAAAGGGACGCTCATTCATTCTGCCGAGAAGGGATTTGTCGTTCCCAATAATGCCGCCGCTGAAGACGAGGACGCCATTATAATGATAAAGGGCAAGGGTCTCCCCGAGTTGGAACGGAATACCATCGTTTCCGTGGTGACTACGAGCAAAAGCGGCGATAGAGTAAGGTATGTTTGCGCGGTCACCGTTTCGCTGGCTACTCAGCTGAACGTGAAGATCCTTCGCAACAACGAGACCCGTCTTCTTGAAGAGCGCAGACGCTTTTACAAGTTGAAGATCAAGGAAAAGGGCAGGGCGTTGTTTTTCATCCGTGATGAGAAGACCATCAGGTTTGATGAACCTGTTTCTATCGATATACGTGACATAAATGTCGGCGGCATCTTTATGTCGGCAAAGACGGAGTTTATGGTCGGTGATCTTGTCTGTGTCGAGGTGGATCTTTTTGAGGAATACCCTCTCAACGCTGCCGCGCGGGTGCTGAGAGTACAGCGCAAGGACGACGGAGAGATCGAGGGTTACGGCTGCGAGTTCCAGGGACTTACGGCGGCTCAGGAGGACTACATCGGCAGGTTCGTTTACAAGGTCCAATCGGAAATGCGCCAGAAGGAGGCAGCACAGGAAAACTTGTTTTAACGCGGAAAAGCGGCATTTAATGTCGGTCGCTTCGCAGATACGATCTACATACAATTTTCAGTTCGGGGGGAAAATCGATGAAAAAATCGACCTTAAAGCTCGGCTTGATCGGCATTCTGCTGATCTTTGCCTTTGTTCCGACGTTGATCTTGGGCATTATCGGAACATTTGCTACAATAAACTACAGTACGGCGGTGCGTACAAACGAGCTGTCTACCATATCATTGACCAAGTCGGGCGCTATCGACGCGCTGTTCTCGGGTTACAGGAACTGCGTGCAGACATTGGCTCGCATGGACACGGTCTCCGAGACCATCGAAAAGGACAACAAGGCGGCTCAGGCAGAGGTGAACGCTGTTGCGAACGGCGCCGATGATATCCGGGATTGTCTTATCATCACAAAGGACGGCACGGTCGTCGCCTCCGCAAAGGGCGTTCAGGAGACGTTCGAGCATTTTGAGGAAAGCGGTCTTTCCCCCGTTTCGGGACTTCTGCATTGGGATAAGTACTCAAATGACGCTATCTACTTCTCTCATGAAGTAAAAAGCGGGAGCAACACCACGGGCTATGTGGTATGCGTTGTCAGCGTAGACGCGAACAGCCGCATTTCCAAGGCGCTTTCCGGTACATATGTGGACAACAAGGGTTATCTTATCATTGTTGATAACAGCGGCAATACCGTAAACTTCAACAATGTCGGCGGTTCGCAGAAGAGCGAGCAGGTAGACAGCGCTATCACTAATATGATAAGCAACGTGTTTAAGAGCACCGAGAACGTAAATAACGAGAACGATATGAACACCATGCACACTGAGAAGGCGGGAAAGTATACCGTAGCCTACGGAGTTATCCCGAATGTCGTATCGTGGCGCTGGATGGGTATCGTTGAAACGAGCAGCATGACGGGATTTGCTTCCTCCACCAATATCAAGATGTGGCTTGTAGCTTTAGTCCTGTTTGTACTGTCCGCGCTTATCGCGTTTGTGATCATCAACAGATTTGTTACCAATATGCAGAAGATGCTCAAGTCCATCAGCACCATAAACACCGAAGAAGGCGTGGAGGGTATGCGCTTTGACACCAAGAACGACAAGAGCGAGCTTGGTTCTATCCGGCAGTCCTTCAACGACTTCATGGATGAAGTTTATATGAACGGCGAGCGTTACCGCACTATCGCGGCGCTGTCCGACA
>CAYPWI010000466.1:0-2112 GCA_964414395.1 uncultured Ruminococcus sp. | reverse complement strand
AGACCGAAAGAACGCGAACGGTCTATAAATTCAAAAACGGCTTTTACCGCATAGACGAGGTTTTGTTTTCCGAAAAGCCGTTTATCGTTTTGGAATATGCGGAAACGGAGGATGAGGTCAGAAAGAACATCATGGAGGATCTCGAACCGTTTCCATACGATCTGTCCGACGAGGAGATCAGAAAAGAGGTCGGATATTCCTTAGGGATAGAACCATATCCGATAACATGAAAGGGTGTACAGAATGGAAAAGAATATCGCAGTTATCAAGGGTGACGGCATAGGTCCCGAGGTCGTCACCGAGGCTATGAAAGTCCTTGACAAGGTAGCGGAGAAATTCGGGCACAAGTTCAATTACGAACAGCTGCTGATGGGCGGCTGCTCTATCGACGCTTACGGAAAACCGCTCACCGATGAGACTATCGCGCGGTGCAAGGCTTCCGACGCAGTGCTTATGGGAAGCATCGGCGGCGATACCACAACTTCACCGTGGTACAAGCTCCCCGCGAATCTTCGCCCCGAGGCGGGTCTACTGGGGATACGCAAGGCGCTGGGGCTGTTCGCAAATCTGCGCCCGTGCGTGCTGTTCAAGCAGCTGAGCGGCGCGTGTCCTTTAAAGACCGAGATAAGCTCCAAGGGCTTTGATATGCTCATTATGCGCGAGCTTACGGGCGGATTGTATTTCGGCAAGCGCTATACGGAAGAGCGTGACGGCGTGACGGTCGCCGTTGACACGCTCGAATACAGTGAACCCGAGATCCGCCGTATCGCGAAGAAAGCCTTTGAGGTCGCTATGCAGCGCAGAAAGAAGGTAACGAGCGTAGACAAGGCGAACGTTCTCGATTCCTCCAGACTTTGGAGAAAGGTCATCGAGGACGTGGCAAAGGACTACCCGGAAGTTAAGCTCGAGCATATGCTCGTAGACAACAGCGCTATGCAGCTTGTAAGAGATCCCGCGCAGTTTGACGTTATGGTGACGGAAAATATGTTCGGTGATATTCTCTCCGATGAGGCTTCTATGATCACGGGTTCTATCGGTATGCTGGCTTCCGCTTCCATGAACGAGACCAGCTTCGGCTTGTACGAGCCGAGCGGCGGTTCCGCTCCCGATATCGCGGGTCAGAACAAGGCGAACCCGATCGCGACTATCCTGTCGGCGGCAATGATGCTGCGGTATTCCTTCAAAATGGACAAGGAAGCGGACGCTGTTGAGGCGGCTATAAATAAAACGCTCGACGCGGGATACCGCACGGGCGACATCATGAGCGACGGTATGACGCTTGTTTCCTGCTCGGGAATGGGCGATAAGATAGCGGAGGAGATCTGAATGTGGTATTCGTTTGTTGTTGAGAACTGCTTCACACCGCCTGCGTTTACGGAACATACGTATTATTTTGGCGACAAGGATATGCTTCAAGCCTTGGTAGATCCGCTTCGGACAATGGGGAAACGCGAAATGCGCCAATTCTATGAAGGCTTCGACGCTTATTTTGATGAGAATCAAAAGGACGTTGAGGTTAAGCTGGGCAACAAGCAGAAAACGCTTATCCGCGAGGCGGAGCTTGTGGAAACGCACGACTTTTCGCTTGAAGAGACCGAGTTCCCGATGAAGAATGTGTTCGAGTATGAATACAAATTCAAATTCGCGTCGGCGAAGGCGACAAAGGCGGTTTTCAAGGTCGGTGATGAATTTTTCCTCTGCGTAAAAGCCGAGATCAATAATTTGATGAAAATAGGGAAGAACGGGGAAACTCCCGTCAGAAACCCATGGGGATTTCCCTCGTTCTTTGAGATCCACGGCGATAATTACATAACCCGTGTATACCGCGAGAACTCACGTACCGATACTCTTGAAAAGGCGCAGGCGTGGCTGAAAAATCTTGAAAGATCGAGCCTTGCGACTGTCTTTGAGGAGATACTCGCGGCGGGATAGAGTAAACGCGATACACTTTTCTACAATACAAAACGGCAGTTTGTAGCTGCCGTTTTTTTTATTTATGCTTTCTTATTTTTGCTTTTTTCCTCCGAGAACTATCTCGCCGTTTTTCTCTTCAAATTTCTCAATGCAATCCCGGATAAGGACGATGATCTGCCCATTAGCCGAACGCGCTTC
>CAYPWI010000465.1:0-2112 GCA_964414395.1 uncultured Ruminococcus sp. | reverse complement strand
GGTTCTATTACGCCACCTTGTCCATTTTCGTTCGTAAATTTTGGGGAAACTTAAATTGAGATAACGGGTTGACAAAGCCGCTGTTGAGTGGTATAATTAAAGATACACCATAGCCGTTTGCCTGTCCGCGTGGCGATAAAAAACGCCGCGGCGGGCGCGGCGGGCTGCGCGCCGTATCGGTAAAGCGCATTGCCGCGTGTGCCAAGGGTATCCGATTTGCGATACCCACTATCCGCATAAAGACTACGGGTCTTTGTGCTCTTTATGGGTTCGATTCCCAACTGCCTCAGAAGCAGAGCTAGGTTGCGTTTGGAATTGCACATTCTAAAGGAAAAAAGTGCTCCGTTTCCCGCTTTTTGCGGTTCGCCGCGGAAAGCAGTACCGTCCGCGCCCTGCCGCGTGAAGGATACCGCCCGAAAACGCTCCCCGCCATTCATACGGAAGCTGTCCGTATGACCCGCGCCGAACCTTTTCCCGCTCAATTTCCGTGCCGCGCGTTCGGTACCGAAGCGGAGCATACGAGCTCCCGCGCGTTTGCGCTTTATATATAAAGGAAGTGAAAGTATGCTCTTCAAGAAGACCGAGACCCCGCGTTCCACCGTCCGCGGACAGAACGGGGAGCTCCCCGCCGACAGCTGGGAAGCCGTGCGTTCGTTCCTGGACGTGATGTTTTCCGACCCCGATGAATTCACGGTGCTTTCCCTTGCGGGAAGTCAGCCGATACGGTATGTTCAGGCGGCGTGGACAGCCGACGGATTTACCGTCCAGTTGGGCGTTGATAAGGACGGCGGTACTTATCTGATCGAAAAAATATGCTCCGAGGAAGAGTGTACGGCGCTCTTTCGAGAGTATTATGATACTAAAAACGTTAGCAATATCGGTGAATTTACAGAGGTGAAATTTTAATGAAAGTGATCATCAACGAAAGTCAGAAGGGTCTGCTGTTCGATAACGGCGTGCTGAAAATGATCCTGAACCCGGGCAAATACCGCACATTCTTCGGGAAGACCATCGAGCTGCTGCCGCTCCAAGGCGAGATCACGCCCGCGGGCTGCCCCGTCCAGAAGATACTGGACTACTGCCCCGGCGCGAAGGCGCTCATCAGCGAGGTGACGGTGAAGAACGGCGAGATCTGCCTGCATTACGTGAACGGCATATTCGACGGCTGCCTGACGGCGGGACGGCACGCGTTCTGGAGCGAGTGCGGCGCGCACGAGTATCAGGTTATCCCGACCGACGAGCCCAAGGTCAAGGAAGTGCCCGCCGTGATATTGGCACGGCTCGGCGCGGAGATAGTTCGCGAGGTGAACGTTCCCGACGGCTTCGGGGCGGTCATTTATTATGACGGAAAGCCCGCGGAATATCTGAGGTCGGGGCGCTATTTCTATTGGAACGGCGCGGTGAAGGTCACGAGCGCACTCTACGATCTGAGGATCCAGACATTGAATGTTCAGGGGCAGGAGATCCTCATCAAGGACAAGGTGGGCTTGCGCGTGAACTTCGCCATGGCGTGGAAGATCACGGATTACGTCAAGCTCGCGGAGCTCTTCCCGGACATCAACGCGACGCTTTACACCGCCGCGCAGCTTGCTTTGCGCGATTATCTGAGCGCAAAGACGATGGACGAGCTTCTGTCGGAGCGCGAGCAGATGAACGCCGATATTCTCGAGGAACTGAAGGAACGCACGAGCGGCGCGTATATCGAGGTCGTTTCGGCGGGAATAAAGGACGTGATACTCCCGGGCGAGATATCCGCTATTATGAATTCGGTGCTTGCCGCGGAGAAACGCGCCCAGGCGAACGTTATCACGCGGCGCGAGGAAGTAGCCTCCACGCGCTCGCTGTTGAACACCGCGAAGCTCATGGACGAGAACGAGACGCTCCGCCGCTTGAAGGAGCTCGAGTACATAGAGCGCATCTGCGAGCACGTCGGCGAGATCAACGTTGACGCGCGAAACGGGCTTATCGAGCAGCTCGGTCAGATACTCGGCGGCAAGGAGAGATCGGGCAAAACAAAATGAGAAGACTTTTGTTCATGAACGGAGTGCCCGAGCTGCTGATCTTCCTTCTGGAAGCGCTCCCGGTGATGATCGCCGCGGGTCTTGCCTATTG
>CAYPWI010000464.1:0-2114 GCA_964414395.1 uncultured Ruminococcus sp. | reverse complement strand
TAAAGCCTATCCACGCGTGTCTTGAGGCGAATGAGATAGACGAGATCGCGGGTATACTCAACGGAACGACGAATTTCATTCTCACCAAGATGATACGCGACGGTATGGGCTTCGACGAGGCTTTGAAGATCGCTCAGGAACTGGGATACGCCGAGCGCAATCCCGCTGCCGATGTTGAGGGCATAGACGCTTGCAGAAAGATCTGTATTCTGGCGTCGCTCTCGTTCGGGCGGCACGTATACCCCGACAGCGTTCACACAGAGGGCATCACCAAGGTGACGCTCGAGGACGTGGAGTATATGGATTCCTGTGACTCTAAGATAAAGCTTATCGGCTGCGCGCGGCGTGAGGACAACGACGAGATCTCCATCGGCGTATTCCCCGCGGTCATCAGGGACGAGAGCCAGCTGGCGGGGGTAAACGACGTGTTCAACGCCATTCTGGTGCGCGGCGACGCTACGGGAGACGTTGTGTTCTACGGAAAGGGCGCGGGAAAGCTCCCGACCGCGAGCGCTGTAGTTTCCGATATCGTTTCCGCCGTCAAACATTCCGATACCAGCCGTTCGCTGACGTGGGTCGATTCGGATCAGTCGTTTGTAAGACCGTTCGAGAAGTTCACCTGCGCAAATTACATCAGGCTCAGCGCCGATAATGTCGAGAAGACCAAGAAAGATATAAAAGCGATCTTCGGTGATGTGGAATATCTCTCATCAAAGAAGCAGCCTGACAATGAGCTTGCGTTCATCACGGGAGTTATGACCGAGGAAGAGACCGGTTCCGCCTGCGAAAAGCTTACAGGCACAAGGCTGCTTGGAAGAATTCGCGTTCTGGACTATTGATATCACCGCGGCTTAAAACTGTTCGGGCAGTCCGCCCGTTCGATATAAAAGCATTGAGTTATCGGAGGTTTTTGATGAGTGAAATAGGTGTTCCGAAGTACAAAAGGGTGCTGTTGAAGTTAAGCGGCGAGGCGCTGGCGGGAGACAAAGGCTCGGGTCTGGATTTTCCGACTGTCGAGAGGATCTGCGAAAGTATCAAGAAGACCGCCGAGTCGGGCGCTCAGATCGGCATCGTGGTAGGAGGCGGAAATTTCTGGAGGGGCAGGGACGCAAAGGGCTCTGACAGGGCGCGAGCCGATCATATCGGTATGCTCGCCACAACGATGAACGCGCTTGCGGTAGCGGACGTTCTCGAAAGTCTTGGGTGTACGGTAAGAGTCCAGACCGCGATCACCATGCAACAGGTAGCGGAGCCGTTTATTCTCGGAAGAGCTCTTCGTCATCTCGAAAAGGGGCGGATAGTCATCTTCGGGTGCGGCACGGGCAATCCTTTCTTCTCGACCGACAGCGCGGCGGCACTGAGAGCCGCGGAGCTTAAAGCCGATGTTATTCTTAAAGCGACTATGGTCGACGGCATTTACGATAAGGACCCCAAGAAGTTCCCCGATGCCGTAAAATATGACGTGATCACTCATCACGAAGTTCTTGTAAAGCGCTTGCAGGTCATGGACAGCGCGGCTGCCGCGATCTGCACGGAAAACAACATTCCAATAATTGTTTTCAATCTGGATAATCCCGACAACATCTATGACGCAGTCATGGGCAAGAATGTCGGAACGCTTGTAACGAAGCATAAACCATAAGCCATAAGTTCAACGGAGGGAATATTATGAAAGAAGTAATAGATAATACAAAGGAAAGAATGAATAAGTGCATAACCGCTCTCGAGGGCGAGCTCGGCACTATCCGCGCGGGAAGGGCAAATCCCACGGTGCTCGACAGGATCACTGTTGACTACTACGGCACCGCCACTCCGATAAATCAGATGGCTTCCGTATCTGTAGCCGAGGCGCGCATACTTGTCGTTCAGCCGTATGACGCTTCTCAGCTCAAGCCTATCGAGAAGGCTATCCAAGCGTCCGACCTCGGCATCAATCCGACAAATGACGGCAGAGTGCTGAGAATAGCGTTCCCGCAGCTTACGGAGGATCGCAGAAAAGAGCTCTGCAAGCAGGTAAGCAAGATCTGCGAGGAAAGCAAGGTAGCAGTCCGCAACGTCCGCCGCGACGGTATGGATAAGATCAAGGCTAAGAAAAAGGCGAACGAGATCACTGA
>CAYPWI010000463.1:0-2116 GCA_964414395.1 uncultured Ruminococcus sp. | reverse complement strand
TTGGACTGTACCGTCATATTTTTTCACTATTGCCCGAATAGCCTGCTCGTCGTCGCAAATCGCCGCTCTTATCATATCGCTCACTCCCTTATATGCTAGTTTTACCACATTGCCGAAAAGATGTCAAGCGCAGCTCCGCGGAACCTTCCTTATTATAAAAGATTTTTCGGGCAGATCGGGATAAAGCGATTGACATTTTGGGAATACTGTGCTATTATATAATCACGATAATTTCTCGGGAGTGGTGGACAAATGATCTATACAGTGACCTTTAATCCCGCGGTCGATTATGTCGTTCATCTCGATGAACTGACTGTCGGCGCGACAAACCGTTCAAGATCGGAGCAGATGTATGTCGGCGGCAAGGGAATAAACGTTTCAAAGGTTCTCGCGGAGCTCGGGATACGCTCGAAGGCTCTTGGCTTCGCGGCGGGATTTACGGGCAGAGCTATCGAGGAGGGCGCGCGGAAAATGGGCGTGGAGACCGATCTCGTTCATCTCGTGGAAGGCTGCTCGCGCATAAATGTGAAGATAAAAAACGATAAGGTCACTCTCGATAAAGAGACCGAGATCAACGGGCAGGGACCCGCGATCCCCGAGAAGGCGCTGAATGAGCTTTTCCGAAAGCTTGACGAACTGAAAAACGGCGACATTCTGGTGCTTGCGGGAAGTATCCCCGACACGCTCCCGAACGATATCTATGAAAAAATATCGGCGCGGCTCTCACGCCGGAATATAAGATCGGTCGTCGACGCGACGGGAAAGCTGCTGCTGAACGTTCTCAAATATAAGCCGTTTCTCGTAAAGCCCAACAGCCACGAGCTCGGGGAGATGTTCGGGACGGAATTGAAGTCCGACGAGGAGATCATCGCCTGCGCGAAAAAGCTGAAAGAGATGGGCGCGGTGAATGTGCTGGTATCCATGGCGGGCGACGGCGCTATTCTCCTTGACGAACACGGCGAAATACACAGGTGCGCCGCCTGCCGCGGCACGGTGAAAAATTCCGTCGGCGCGGGGGATTCTATGGTCGCGGGATTTCTCGCGGGTATTCTGACGGAGCCCCATATAGGCGATCATCGATACGCGCTCAAGCTTGCGTCGGCGGCGGGCGGAGCGACGGCGTTCTCCGACGGATTGGCGAAAAAGGACGAGATATACGAGCTTTTAAAGCAGTTGGACTAGAGCAGATCTGTTTTCCGAACAGGCGTTTTTGTGCAAGATACACAAAATTTGCTCGTGTTCATTTTCCGCATGATCATTTCATGGGAAAAGTGTCGAAAATTACTTAGCAGTAAGTACTTTTGCTGTTCTCCTTCCGAAAATATGATATACTTTATTATGTAGTTTTTATTTTGAAGAAAAAGGAAATACACCGCCCGTCGTGTTTCATCCGCTTCGGGAGCGTTTTATCAAAAATCCACAAAACAGATACGACTTTCATTTCCGGCAAAAACGATTTTAAAAAAGTTTTACAAAAAATTAGTTTACAGTAACTACTTTTGCTACTATTCTTCAAAAAATGCAGTATACTTATTATAGATCTTTTTAGGAGGAAAAAACTATGTACAAGGAAGCCGATAAACTGTTTGGAGAAATGATACGAAAAGCCCGCAGCGAGCGCAAAATAACTCAGGAGAAGCTTTCGGAAATGACAGACATAAGCGTTACATACTGCCGTTATATCGAAAAAGGAAAATACACCTGCTCGTGGATCATCTGGCTTAAGCTCTGCAAGGAGCTCGGCATCGATCTGAACGATGTTTACAATATCTGTCTCAAGGACCTTCAAGAACAATAACAATCGATATCTTTTTTCGGATGATCGCCCTTTCTCCGCGGGGGCGGTCAAGTCGGTCTGCCCTTTTTTACAGGATCACGTTCGGATCGGGGAGATAATCAGACCTCTGTCATATCGACAAAAAACAAGGCGGTGTTTTAAATCATCGCCTTGCTTGATATTATCCCCGCCGGAAATACAAGTCATATTCTTATCCGTGTTATACTAATTTTCAATTAAACCCAATCTCTCATAAATGTAAGTAATAAAATCAAAAAAATCGCAAAATGTATGTGTTATAATAGAGGTGAACCAATAAAAATAGAAATTCCTACCGAG
>CAYPWI010000462.1:0-2120 GCA_964414395.1 uncultured Ruminococcus sp. | reverse complement strand
GAGCCCCTTGAGAATTACGGCGCGTCCGGCGAAAGATACAACCTCGTCGGCAATCTGACCAACCCCGACGCACTCGCGGCGGCAGGTTCCAAGACTGTCAAGGAGTTCGTTGATTTCGATCTCGAGATCACCAAGAACAACACAGGCTTCTTTATCTCCTATTATGAGAACGGCAAGCTCGTAAAGACCCAGAAGCACTGGGGCACCGAGGATCTGTCCGCGCTCGATAAGGACAACATCTATGTAGGTATTGTTGCGGCAAGAAACGCTACTGTTTCTCTCAGCAACACCGATTACACTCTTGAGATCCGCGATCCTTCGCAGGATCCCGCACGTGAGCCCAAGCCCACGACTTATGTAACTCCCACCATCGCTATTGAGGGCGGCGAGTACGGCAACTCCGAGGATTATGACGTTATCCTCAGAAACAACTACAAGGGCACCGCTACCGTTAAGGTAAACGGCGAGACTGTAGCCGAGAACGTAGTTATCGGCGACAAGCTTGATTCCGACGGCAACATCCTCGAGACCATCATCCCCGTTAAGATCAAGCCCGGCAAGAACCCCATCACTGTAACCTTCAAGCCCGATACGACTGTTGACCTTGGCGAAGGCGTCAAGTTCGACAAGACCGAAGTTTCCGCAAGTGTAAATGTAAATTATGATACTTACTTTGCACAGCAGGAGAACATCTACGTTGCTCCGAACGTTAAGTCGGGCAACGGCGGCAAGGATAGCCCGTATGATCTCAAGACCGCTCTGACGCTTGCTCGTCCCGGTCAGAAGATCATTCTCAAGGAAGGCACTTACAAGTATAAGGATACGCTTATGGTACCGCGTGAGGTCGATGGCACTAAGGACGCTATGATCAGCCTCATCGCCGATCCCGAGGCTAAGACACGCCCCGTACTCGACTTTGAGGGCAACAGCGGCATCGGTCTTCAGATCCGCGGCGACTACTGGTATCTTAAGGGCTTTGACATTACTCACGCAAGCAGCAACGGTCTGAGAGTAGACGGCAACTACTGCGTAGTTGATCAGGTCAAGGCTTACTACAACTACGGCACAGGTATTGCTATCCAGGCGGACAGCAAGTTCTCCAGACAGCTCTGGCCGACCAACAACCTCATCAAGAACTGCGACGCTATGTATAACGCGGATCCCGGTGAGGAAGACGCGGACGGCTTCAGCGCTAAGTTCTGCATTGGCGTAGGCAACGTATTCGATAACTGCGTAGCATACGGCAACTGCGATGACGGTTGGGATCTGTACGGCAGAAACTATCCTATGGAGTCCGTTACCATCAAGAACTGTGTTGCCTATAAGAACGGTTATCACGAGGACGGCACCAGAGGCAAGGGCAACGGCAACGGCTTTAAGCTCGGCGGCGACAACAACGCCGCGCGTCATGTGCTTGTCAACAGTGTATCGTTTATGAACGGCTCTAACGGTATCACCAACAACTCTAATGTCAACACTGACATCAGAAACTGCGTCACTTACCTGAACGACGGCGCGGGTATCTCGCTGAGCACTAAGGCTTCCAACACCGATTGGGAAAGCTCGGGCGTTATCTCCTATAAGAACAAGGGCTCCGACAGCGCTGACACCAAGGGCACTCAGGATATCAAGAAGATAGACCAGACCTACTGGAACGGCGCTAACGGCGTTGCCGATGACTGGTTCAAGAGCCTCGAGTTCAAGGGCAGTGTTGCTCGCAACGCTGACGGTTCCGTCAATATGGAAGGCTTCCTCGAGCTTACCGAAAAGGCTCCCAAGGGCGCAGGCGCGGTTATGGAAACGATCGCTTCCGACAATGTAGAGATCGTTGAAGATACCGACCTCCCGAACCCGCGTACCGGTTTCGCACCGATCGCAGGCGTGGCAGCGGCTGTATCTCTCGCGGCGGCGGCAGTGTTCGTTTACAAGCGCAAGAGATCCTAATTGATCTTTACGGATCAAAAACTAAATAGCATTTCCGCGCTCCGAGTGATCGGGGCGCGGATTTTTTGTTGACGTAAACAGTTGTCGGCTGTCGGTTCGGGGATGCGCGGAAAACTTATACTAGGGCGTGTTCACATTACCCGAAATGCTCGGATTGCGAAGCGAATTTTTCGCAG
>CAYPWI010000461.1:0-2127 GCA_964414395.1 uncultured Ruminococcus sp. | reverse complement strand
GATGGTAGTGTGATATAGCTTGATACACTGCATAAGCTCTTCGTTGCTCAACACTTTGTCATTCCCTCCCTTTGGCTCTTATCTCCGGAAACAGAGCCGACAGGGCAATAGCCACACGTTTAATGCTGTGCGAAAACATTACTGAAACTATATTTAGCGCGTTTTCTCCGATGTAGAATTGGTTATGCGGTATTGCCTTGAAGACGTCTTTCACTTATAAGACAATCGAACGACCCGAAATGTCACAAAATAAAAAAATTTTTCAAAGAACGCTGTTTTTACATAAAGAAATAAATACTTGCGAAATTGTATTGCAATTTGCGATACATTGTGTTATAATAATAGATGAAAGGTGGTGCTTTTAATGTCAAAGAACGCAAATGTATCGGTAAGGGTAGAACCCGAGATCAAAGAACAGGCGGAAGCTTATCTGTCAGAGTTGGGTCTGCCTGTTTCTGTGGTGATAAACGCACTCTATAGACAGATCATCCTCACAAAAGGTATTCCTTTTCCTTTGTCGCTGAATTCCTCACTGCCCGTGCGATGCCGAATGACCGATGCGGATTTTAACGAAATGATGACGAAAAGTTTAGCGCAGGCAAAGTCGGGGCAAGGTGAGGAAATGGAGACCGTATTTGACCGATTGGAAAAATCTCTATGAAGAAATACAAAGTTAAATTGACAGAATATGCAGAAGGTCAACTCGCCGACATTACAAATTATATAGCCGTTACATTGGCTTCCCCTGTTACGGCGAAAAAATGGCTTTCCAATATGAGGAAGCAAATACGTGAGCTTTCTTTTATGCCGCAGGGAGTCGTTCTGACAGATGAAGAGCCTTGGCACAGCCGTGGCATACATAAGCTTGTTGTAAAAAATCATCTTGTCTACTTTTGGATAGACGAGGATAATTCTGTTGTATGGATAATTGCCATCGTTTATGGAAGGATGGATCAGATCGAACAGCTGAAAAAAACAGATTTTTAGTATTAGACGCAGCGTCATTTATTCCACAAACAAAGTGCTCCGGAGAACTTCCGAAGCACTTTTTATATTGCAAACCCTATACGATTTACTTACCGAGAACTCCCTTGACGGTCTTGACGATATTGTCCGCCGTCAAGCCGAACTCTTTGAGCAGTTCCTTGGCGGGACCGCTGTGCGAGAACACATCTTTAATACCTATCTTAATAACCGGCACGGGACATTCCTCAAGGACTACATCTCCGACCGCCGAACCGAGCCCGCCGATAACGCTGTGTTCTTCCACAGTGACGATCTTGCCCGTCTCGCGCGCCGCCATTATAATGATATCGCGGTCAATGGGCTTTATGGTATGGATATTGATGATACGCGCGTCAATGCCCTGTTCTTTAAGCGCCTTGCCCGCCTCGATTGCCTCCGCGACCATAAGACCCGTCGCTATTATGGTAATGTCCTTGCCGTCCTTAACGGTGATACCCTTGCCGAGCTCGAACTTATAAGTCGACTCGTCGTTAAAAATCGGCACGGCAAGCCGTCCAAATCTCAGATAAGTCGGTCCCTCGTAGTTCGCCATAGCCAGCACCGCCGCCTTGGCTTCGGTGTAGTCGGCGGGGTTGATTATCGTCATGCCGGGGAGCGCCCGCATAAGCGCGATATCCTCATTACACTGATGAGTAGCGCCATCCTCGCCGACGGAAATACCCGCGTGAGTAGCGCCTATCTTCACGTTAAGTCCGGGATACGCTATGGAATTTCTGATGATCTCAAACGCTCTGCCCGCCGCGAACATCGCAAACGAGCTCGCGAACACCAGCTTTCCCGTGGAAGCTATTCCCGCGGCAACACCCATCATATTCTGCTCGGCAATTCCGCAGTTGAAGTGCTTTTCGGGATAAGCCTTCTTGAAAATAGAGGTCTTTGTAGCCGCCGAAAGATCAGCGTCAAGTACTATAAGATCTGGGCGTACTTCGGCGAGCGCGCACAGTCCGTCGCCGTAGCCCTCGCGAGTTGCTTTGTTTGCCATATATAACTCTCCCTCCATTATCCCTCAAGCTCTGCAAGAAGCTTGTTGAGGTCGTTCATTGCTACCTCGTATTCATCGTCGTTCGGCGCTTTTCCGTGCCATTCAAGCGCGTTCTCCAT
>CAYPWI010000460.1:910-2143 GCA_964414395.1 uncultured Ruminococcus sp. | reverse complement strand
TACGCGCAGATCATTGACGACGTGAATGGTAAGACCCTCGCTTCCGCTTCTTCGGCGGTAAAGGGCTTCGGACAGTACGGCGGCAACATCGAGGCTGCTAAGAAGGTAGGTCTGGCAATTGCCGAAGCTGCGAAGGCTAAGGGAATTTCGGACGTAGTATTCGACAGAGGCGGCTATGTGTATCACGGCAGAGTTGCGGCTCTTGCCGAGGGCGCGCGTGAAGGCGGACTCAATTTCTGATAAGGAGGGGAAACAACTTGGCTAATATTGAACAAACCGAAAACGAATTTTCCGAGAGAGTCGTGGCTATCAACCGTGTATCCAAGACCGTTAAGGGCGGACGTATCATGAAGTTCTCCGCGCTTGTAGTCGTTGGCGACGGCAATGGCACCGTAGGCTTCGGCATGGGCAAGTCCAACGAAGTTCCCGACGCGATCCGCAAGGGAATTGACGACGCGAAGAAGAATCTTCATAAGATCGCGCTTAAGGGCACGACAATTCCGCATGAGATCACCGGCAAGTTCGGCGCCGGCGCTGTTCTGATGCGTCCGGCTCCCGAAGGTACCGGCGTTATCGCGGGCGGCCCTGTTCGTGCGGTCATCGAGATGGCAGGCATCAAGAACATTCGTACAAAATCTCTGCGCTCCAACAATCCCTGCAATGTTGTCCGCGCGACAATGGAAGGGCTCACCTCGCTGAGAACCGCCGAGGAAGTAGCGGCGCTCAGAGGCAAGAGCGTTAAAGAGCTTTAATTACGCAGTAAGCAGATCACGCATCGGAGCTAGCAAGCGCGAAGCGCTTGCGGTGCGGAAATTTGCGTTTAAGATAAGGAGAAATCTACAATGGCATTGAAAATCACACTTGTACGTTCTCTGAACGGCAGCAAGAAGAATCAGATCGCCACAGCGTACTCCCTTGGACTGCGCAAGATACGTTCTGAAACGACTCAGCCGGATAACGAGGCGACAAAAGGCAAAATAAAGACCATCGCTCACCTTGTAAAGGTAGAAGAGGTTTAACTTATATCAGCATCGGACGGGTCAAACGGCGTTTGAGACTTTCAAAAAGCCGTTTGCGGATGTCCGGTGAAAAATGGGGGTGCAAAGCAAATGAAGCTTCACGAATTACAGCCCGCCGCGGGATCCGTAAAGGACGTTAAGCGCATCGGACGCGGACACGGTTCGGGTCAGGGCAAGACCGCGGGCAAGGGTGATAAGGGTCAGAAGGCACGTT
>CAYPWI010000460.1:0-900 GCA_964414395.1 uncultured Ruminococcus sp. | reverse complement strand
GGCATTGAAGGCGGACACAAGCCGCGTCATAGACGTATGCCAAACAGATGATTTAACAACATCTTCGCTAAGGAATACGCGACTGTAAATGTTTCCGAGCTTGAGAAGAGATTTAACAGCGGCGACGAGGTCACCGCGGAGGCTCTTATCGCAAGCGGCGCTATCAAGAACGCGCTTGACGGCGTTAAAATTCTCGGCAACGGCGAGCTTACGAAAAATCTTACCGTAAAGGCGGTAAAGTTCACCGAGTCCGCTAAGGAGAAAATCGAAAAGGCAGGCGGAAAGGCTGAGGTGGTTTAATGAACGGAATGTTGACAGTCTTTCGCAACGCTTGGGTAGACACTCAGCTGCGCAAAAAGATCTTATACACGCTGTTTATTATCGTTCTGTTCCGCCTTGGTTCTTCGATATTTGTTCCGTTTCTTGATAACAGCGCGATAACCCAGCTCATCTCGGGCGCGTCGCTGCTCAATTATCTTGACGTTATGACGGGCGGCGCGCTCGGACAGGGCACACTGCTCGCGATGTCGATCACGCCGTATATCAACGCGTCGATCATCATTCAGCTGCTGACGGTAGCGATACCGCCGCTTGAACGTCTCTCGAAGGAGGGCGAAGAGGGCAGAAAGAAGCTGAACACGATCACTAAGTTTACATCGCTTGGCATTGCGGTGCTTCAAGCGACGGCGTTCTACTTTACGCTGAGAAACGGCATCAACAACGATGATGGATCCCATGTGGCTATCCTCAAATACGGCGATATCAATGACACGTCCATCGATATGTTCTCTATAGTGCTTGCGGCGATCACCATAATCGGCTGCTTTGTCGCGGGCGCGTCGGTAATTATCTGGCTGGGCGACCGTATCAACGAAAACGGCATAGGAAACGGTATCTCGA
>CAYPWI010000459.1:0-2146 GCA_964414395.1 uncultured Ruminococcus sp. | reverse complement strand
ACACAAAGAAAGGAGGGAGATACAGTGATTAAGGGATTTACACCTCAACCTTACAATGGACTGATCGCTTTGCCGAGTTATGCGACAAATGTTCGTGCGTACACACTGGTTGCCAGCATATCGAACGGGTACGATATTGTGCTTGCGAAGCTCACAGTTGGAGAGTCGAGTCGTGGAACGCCGCTATCGTATGCTTTGTTTGAGAGTTATACAGATCACGGCAAACGATCCAAGACCGCAAGGACCCGCGCGAGTGGTTGCGATAGTGAGTTTGCAGCGGTGCGAAATGCTATGAGTGTCACAGGCGTGGAGTTTCACCCTACCCTGCCGAAACCTTGTGAAGTGGTTATGCAAGCTCTCGGAGAGTGGTTTAAGGCAACGAATTCTGAAATTGAAAAAGTTGAACTCGTGTCACAAACGTGCCATTGACTTGTCATACGGAAGGTGCTATAATGGTATTGTAAAGAATTACGTACACGCACCTTCGTCTGATTTTTCGGAGAGCTGAAATGCTCTCCGAGAGGTTGGAAAAGCAAGTAGTAAAGCGCGAACACACGCGCCAACAAATGGCTTTACAATGCGTTTTTTACGCTTATATCCCTTGACAAACAGTGCCAAATGTGGTATAATATAAGTGTAAACAAAAACTACTTGCAAATGCCGCCACAAGCGGCTTTTGCTATTTTTGAAAGGTGTGTGAGATGTATGATCTATACGAGCAGATTTGCCAATCCCGAATTGAAATCGGGACAGTACACAGCAGTGCGTATATCGGTCGGAAGTCCCCGTTGGAAACTCAGTTATCCGATAGCGGGTGCAATATCGGAGCTTATGCCGAAAGGTATTTTTGGCAAGTACGATAACGACAAGGCAGCATTTGAGGCTGAGTACAGGAAGCGGCTGTCCTGCATTGGCGTTGCTTACATCAGAAAGATACTTCAGCAGTACGAGCAGCTTGGAAAAGACGTTGTTTTGCTTTGCTTTGAAGACGTCAGAAAAGGCGACGACGATTGGTGTCACAGAATAATGTTTGCTGAATGGTGGAAGGAGCAAACCGGAGAAATCATACCGGAGCTGCCGGATCCGTCAGCACCGAGAAATGTAATGCCGAAGAAAAAGATTGATGACGCTCAGACCACGCTGTTCTAACAATAGCTGGCTATCTCCGAGCGGACGGTCGGAGATTTGCAATAAGATCACGCGGAACGGGTTCTGCCCGTTCCGTAATGCGGACTTAGTTCAACGATAGAATTCGCGGCGCACCTGCTGCGAGACGTGCGTTTAACTCGTGCAGTCCGCTCCAAATTGAATATGACAAATAGCCGTTAGATTAGTCTACCGGCTATTTGTTTTAGGAGGAATAAAGAATGTTTCACGGTTCGCTGCCAGATAGTGTTCAGCGTATTATGGGTGACTGCGTAAAGGATTGGAAATGCGATGACATTTACATAGGCTGCTCCGGTAACTTCACAATTGAGCGTATGCTGAAAGGTGTTACCAATGCAAGGTTGCACGGAAATGACGTGACGATTTACTCCTGCTTACTAGGAAATTACTTTGCGGGTGTTCCCCTCGAAGCAAAATTCAATGAGAACTACACCGGTCCTATGACGTTTGTTAAGGATTATATGAAAACGGATCTCGATATTGTCACAGTTGTATTGCTGTTATCCAAAATGGCGGTGTACCTCGGCTCAAAGCCGAACCCGCACTATCTCCGAATGATCGAAGCATACAAGGATCAGTGGGCAGGATTGTTTGAGCAGACCAAAACGAAGCTGGAAAAAGCAGGACAGTTCCTGTCAACGTTCTATGCCGGCGATGTCATAGGGTGGGTTGATGAAGTACCGCACGACCAAGGCTTCATCTGCTACCCGCCGTTTTATTCCGGCGACTACGAGAAGATGTTTAAGGTTATCGAGCAGATCATCTCGTGGACTCCGCCGACTTACGATATGATAGACAAGGATAAGATTTTTGAGATGTTCCGTAAGCTGACCGAACGTGAGTATTTTATGTTTGGTACGAATGACGAGCTGGAGGAGTTCTCTCAATATTTGATAGGCGTAGCCCAGACCACAAACAGAGGTGTGCCGCTATACGTTTACTCGAAAGCTCCGAAGTCGAGAATTGTGATGCCTAGTCA
>CAYPWI010000458.1:0-2154 GCA_964414395.1 uncultured Ruminococcus sp. | reverse complement strand
GACGTAAACACTCTTACAGAAAATCGTTATGCAAAATTTAGGAAAATCGGAATGTTTACCGAGTAATTTTTGTGTAAATTTACCCGAATTTTTTTCGCGCTAACTATTGATTATTTTGTGAGTTTGTTTTATAATAGTATTTGACAATGTTGCTAAGCCGCAGTTAATTTTTTGGAGGGACTAACATGGATATTTTTGAAAAAGTAAAAGATCTGATCGCCGATCAGCTGGACGTTCCGGATAAGGAGAGCATCACCGAGGCATCTTCCATCACCGACGATCTCGGCGCGGACTCGCTGGACGTAGTTGACCTTGTAATGGCGCTTGAGGACGAGTTCTCCGTAGAGATCCCCGAGGACGAGGTAGAGAACATAAAGACTGTCGGCGATATCGTTAAGTATATCGAGGACAAACAGTAATTTTCGTCAAAACAGCAAAGCCCGGGCGCGGATCATTGACCGCCGCCCGGGCTTTTTTGTATTCATGTTGGGTTTTCCTTGTCGTACTCTTCAAGCTGCTCTTCGCAGAATTTCTTGAGTACAGGAATATCTCTTGAAGCTGTTTTCCAGATCATTTCGTAATTCATATTACCATATTCGTGTGCAAAACGATTTCTCATTCCCGTTACCTTTTCCCAAGGGATCTGATAATTAGTACCGATTATATAAGCTTCGGACAATTTTTTCGCCAGTTCGCCTACCTGCTGAGTTTTCATACTTATTGAATCCTGATAATCATTATCAGATTCAAATACTTAAAAGGAATCTCCATATTTGTCGATAGTATTTAGTATTTTATTGCAATAAGACAAAATATGCTCCAAAACATACCTATCTTTTTCCGTCATAGATAAGCCTCCTGTCTCTTTCAATCGTGGTTCGCAGATGATCGGCAAGACGGTCATAATTATGCTGATTGTAGAGCGAGTAAATCGTAATTATGTCTACCGGCTTTTTCAGAGCATCTTCCAGGTCGTCATATAGACCGAAGAACTCAAAACCGCCTATGTTTTCCGCGTCAATCAGCAAGTCCACATCACTTTCATCGGTTGCTTCACCGCGCGCATATGAACCAAACAGGTAAATAGCTCCGGTTCCGTATTCTATCGCTACCGGGCGCACCCTGTCGCTGATCTCCTGAATACTGTAAACGCTCATAAGATCACCCCCGTAGGTTTTCCTTGTCGTACTCCTCGAGCTGCTCCTCGCAAAACTTTTTCAGATGGGGGATGTTGTTTTTAGCTGTACCCCATATTTCGCTGATATTCATAGAATAATATCCATGTGCGAAATAGTCGCTCATACCGGCAATATCTTTCCAAGGAATTTGACCATTGGTATTGTTTCTGAATTTATCGGATATATGTTTGACTAATTCGCCTATCTGCATAATGCTCATACTTACGGAATTCCGATAATGTTTGTTGGATTTAAAAATTTCAAAGGAATCTCCAAATGTGTTGAACGCATCGTCTATATCATTGCAATAATACAATATTTGTTCAATAATATCTCTATCTCTTTCCGTCATAAATAAGCCTCCTGTCCTTATCTACCGAAGTCCGCAGATCGTCGTAGTACCCAATACCTTTATACTGATCATAGAGCGCGAATGTTGTTATAACGTCCACCGATTTTTCCAACGCCTCTTCCAGATCGTCCCAAAGTCCGAAGAATTCAATTCCCCGCACTTTGCCCTTGTCCAGAAGCAAGTCAACGTCGCTCTCATCGTTGGCTTCACCGCGCGCGTATGAACCGAACAGGTAAATAGCCCCCATGCCGTATTCTATCGCAACGGGACGCACTCTGTCGCTGATCTCCTTAATACTGTAAACGCTCATAAAATCACCCCCGTATGTCGGAAATGCTGTTCCTCCAAATACATTATATCACAAATATAAAACGATTACAATAGGATTTATCTTTTTCTGGATGATATGCACAAAATAGTCCTCCGCCGAATGTATCAAAAATTCACACTTGTTTCATTTAGCCCAATGCTTACTAAAAATCGGCTGCGTTTTTGGTAAATTCTACAAAATATGTTAGAAATATTTAAAAAAAGTGTTGAAATTATAAAGGCTATGTGTTATAATAAATAGAAAAGATGATGAGTTCTTCATCATTTGAGAAAAAAATTGATCAGCCGACTCGG
>CAYPWI010000457.1:0-2157 GCA_964414395.1 uncultured Ruminococcus sp. | reverse complement strand
AACCCGCTGGTCGGCAGACTTTCCGACTATATGGCGGCTATCGGCGGAACGACCGTTCTGACGGAAGTACCCGAGATGTTCGGCGCGGAGCAGCTGCTTATGGACAGAGCCAAGGACGATGACACGTTCGGAAAGATCGTCAAGCTCGTCAACGGCTTCAAGGAATACTATCAGAAGCACGATCAGCCCGTTTACGAGAACCCGTCCCCCGGAAACAAGGCGGGCGGCATCACGACCCTCGAGGACAAGTCCCTGGGCTGCACTCAGAAGTCGGGAACGCGCGAGGTCTGCGACGTTCTGTTCGACGGCGACGCGCTTACTTCCCACGGATTGAACCTTTTGAACGGTCCCGGAAACGATATGGTGGCTGTAACGAACCTCGCGAGCGCGGGCTGCCACATGGTATTGTTCACCACGGGACGCGGCACGCCGTTCGGCGGATTTGTGCCGACTATCAAGATCTCCACCAATTCCGACCTTGCGGGACGCAAGAAGAATTGGATAGACTTCAACGCGGGCACGATCGCTACGGGCGACAGCTTTGAGACCAAGCTCGAAGAGCTGGTACAGCTGATAGTAGAGACCGCAAGCGGTAAGCAGACGGTGAACGAGCGTTACAATTCGCGCGATATAGCGATATTCAAGACTGGCGTTACACTGTAATATAGCGGGGGGAGCAAAATGGAGCTGACCGATAAGCGTTATGACGGTTTTCTGATAGATGATCATTCGATGCTTAAAAGGCTAAGGAAGATTGCCGAGGAAGAAAACGCTTTCGAGACGGTAAAAACCATTGATGAGCAGATCGCCGTAATTAAGGCGAAGCTGTTTCCCACAAAGCTCCCCTATTAAATAAGTCACACGGTTGGAATTTACAAGCCGCTGCTATTTGGCGGCGGCTTGAATTTGTTTTTAAGCAAGTCGACGCATTTCAAATCTAAGCGGGTCAGCAAACCGCAAGCTGTCCGCAGCGAGCCTTACGCGTGACGCGAAGCGTCACGCGTAAGGCGAAGGCAGCAAAGCCGCGAAGCGGCTTTGCGTTGCGGCAGCTTGCAATTTAAAATAAGGAGATTTTTGCTATGAAGAAGTTTATGGATAAGGACTTCGTCCTTAAAAACCAGACGGCAGTCACCCTTTACGAGAAGTACGCGAAGGATATGCCGATCTTCGATTTCCACTGCCATCTTCCAATTGAGGAGATCTACAACGACAGAAAGTTCGCCAACATCACCGAGTGCTGGCTGGGCGGCGACCATTACAAGTGGAGACTGCTCCGCGAGCTGGGCGTTGACGAGAGCTACATCACGGGCGATAAAGATCCGTATGAGAAGTTCCTCAAGTATGCGGAGGTTATGCCCTACGCTATAGGCAACCCCATTTATCACTGGACGCATCTCGAATTGCAGCGCTATTTCGATATCAACGAGACGCTGTCTCCCAAGACCGCCAAGGAGATCTTCGACAAGTGCAATAAGAAGCTGGAGACCCTCACCGCGCGTACCCTTATCAAGAACAGCAACGTAAAGAAGCTCTTTACGACCGACGATCCGATCGACGATCTGCACTTCCACAAGCTGCTGAAAGAGGATAAGAGCTTTGATGTGGAAGTAGCTCCCGCGTTCCGTCCCGACAAGGCGATCAACATCGAGCTTCCGACCTACGTTCCGTACATCGCGAAGCTCGCGGATGCTGCCAATGTCAAGATCGACGGTATCGACTCTCTCTGCGAGGCGCTCACCAAGCGTATCGAGTACTTCGACAGCGTAGGCTGCGTATGCTCCGATCACGCTTTGGACGTTGTTATGTTCAAGCCCGCTACTAAGGATCAGGTCGACAAGATCGTCAAGAAGGCGCTCGGCGGCGACGACCTCACTCATGACGAGATCGAGATGTACAAGGGTTACATTCTCGTTCACCTCGGTCGTCAGTACGCGCGTCTGCACTGGGTACAGCAGTACCACATCGGCGCGCTGCGCAACAACTCGAGAAGGTACATGGGTCTGCTGGGTCCCGATACCGGTTTTGACGCTATCGAGGATCAGACCTTTGCCAAGAAGCTCTCCATGCTGATGGATACTCTCGACAGCACCGACGAGCTCCCGAAGACCATTCTGTACTGCCTCAACCCGCGCGATAACGAAGTCCTCGCGACTATCA
>CAYPWI010000456.1:0-2164 GCA_964414395.1 uncultured Ruminococcus sp. | reverse complement strand
TAATACGCGCCGAGCGGACAAAAAGTTTTGTCTTCTTTTAATTGAGAATTAGTATAAATTTATATTTCATTTTTATCACCCTTTTCTATTATACCACTTTTTCGTATGTTTGTCTACTATTAATTGAAATTTAGTATAAATCCTATGCAAATAATTACAAACATTTTGACGTGCACAGTGCAGGTGTATCGGAATGTTTATGAAGTTTATCTCAAAGAAGACGAAGTAATATGGTGGGCATCATCTCAAATCCCAAACAACATTTTAAAGGATTTGTTTAAGCCCGTTTTTTGTCAGGTCCCGGTTACACTAACCGCAGATTATATGATAACCTTAGGCAGCCGTGGCAAATTTTGCGATATGTATTTGAAAGGGCTTGATCTGAGAAATATTGGGTTTCAGTATTCCCAAATAAAAAATGCGGATTTTTCTGATGCTATATTATGTGGGTGCGACTTTTCCAATGCAATACTAGACGGTTCAAATTTCACTAATGCAGATATTCATTATGCCTCTCTTGAAAATGCATCATTAATCAATTGTGATATGACGGGAGCAGATCTTAGAGGCACTGAGTTACCGGACGGATTCATCAGTGTTAATCAAGAAGAACAAGTTGAACATCTAAAAAATCTGGAAATTTTCGGATTAAAAATTTAGTCCAGACCCTTGTCAAAATCTGCACCTACGGTTTGGATACCATGTGTTTTGTTATATTACCCATTCCAGTGCGGTGTTTCAATTGTTAGGTCCGATTTATTAAATTGATACTAAAATCAAAACTGCTTATAAACGGCTAAAAATGACGTGATTCGGACGTTCAGAATCCAATCATTCATGTGAGTGTCCAAATCTTTTTGGTCACGATGTCACACACCCCTAGGCTTACAAACCGCTTTGCTATGCAGTTTGTAAGCCTTTTCTCTTTAATGAGACCGCATTTGTCCATTGCTCGTCCATTGTTCGTGTTGACCGCCCGGGTTTATGATGCCTTCACCTTGTTGGGCTTGAACGAGATCGTTTCGGCTACACAGTCCATTGCTCCGGTTTGCGCGGCTTGGAATGTGTGACAATAAATTGACAAGGTCGTTGTCGGAGCGTTGCCGTCTAATGTTAAGACGTTCCGTTTGGTGAAGATACGGTTGGTTTCTGTCCGCTTATCGCCTGTCATGTTTAAACAGGTGCCCGGTCAAAATGTTATTATCAAATACCCCTTTACAAACGCAAAGGAATATGGTATAATTGAAGTATCAAAATTTACCGGGAGGTTTTTATATGAAAAAGCTTGGTTTTGGTTTAATGCGTATGCCCACACTGGACAAAACAGATGCTGCGAAGGTTGACATCGAGCAGGTCAAAAAGATGGTCGATCTGTTTATGGAAAAGGGATTTACTTATTTTGACACTGCCATAATGTACAACAATTTCGCGAGCGAGAGCACGGCGAAAATCGCGCTCGTAGATCGTTATCCGCGAGAGAGCTTCACCCTTGCGACAAAGCTCCATGCGGCATTTTTCGATTCATTTGAGGACAGAGACAAGGTTTTCAATTCCCAGCTTGAAAAAACGGGGGTCAAGTACTTTGATTATTATCTCATACACGGCATTGAAGCCTCTTTGCTGCCTAAGTATGAAAAATTCGACTGCTTTAATTGGCTTCTTGATAAGAAGGCGAAAGGGCTTGTAAAGCACGCGGGATTTTCTTTCCATGACACTCCCGAAATGCTCGATGAGATCCTGACAAAGCACCCCGAAATGGAGTTCGTTCAATTACAGATAAACTATCTGGATTGGGAAAGCGAATGGGTACACTCCCGCGCCTGCTATGAGGTAGCGCTGAAGCATAATAAGCCCGTGATCATTATGGAGCCGGTCAAGGGCGGCACCCTCGCGAACGTTCCGGAGGAAGTTGAAAAACTCTTTAAAGCTCATGACGAAAAAATGTCCGTGCCGAGCTGGGCTATCCGCTTTGCCGCCTCGCTTGACAATGTAATGATGGTGCTGTCGGGTATGTCAAGCATAGAACAGATGGAAGATAATCTTAGCTACATGGAGGACTTCAAGCCCCTCACCGAAGAGGAAAAAGCCCTCTGCTTCAAGGCGGCGGATATCATCAACGGCAAGATCACCATTCCCTGCACGGTGGATTTTATGTCGGTATCCA
>CAYPWI010000455.1:0-2164 GCA_964414395.1 uncultured Ruminococcus sp. | reverse complement strand
CGACAGCTCCTGCGTCGGCAAGATCCCCGAGAACATCGCCAAGGAAAAGACCGTAGTTGCGTTTCAGGCGATGGGCAACCGACTTATGGTGGCAACAAACGACCCCGTAAACTTCTACGTTTTTGATGAACTGAAGGTCGTCACGGGTATGGAGATCGTGCCGCGCCT
Organism: uncultured Ruminococcus sp.; assembly: GCA_964414395.1. GTDB lineage: Bacteria > Bacillota > Clostridia > Oscillospirales > Ruminococcaceae > CAG-115. Next base: position 1,996 of record CAYPWI010000455.1, on the reverse strand, counting down.
TTCCACGAAAACGCAGATAGAAGCGGCGATAAACAAGTTCTACTCATCACAGGCGATCGACAGCACGATGTCCGAGCTCGAGAGCGAGGCGGGCGGCGACATCACTCAGGATCTCGCGAGCGCGGAGTCCGAGGGACGTATCGACAATGCGCCTATAGTAAAGCTCGTGAATATGATGGTAGAGACCGCGTTCCGCATGAAATGTACCGATATTCATATAGAGGCGTTCAAGGACAGAACGAGGATACGTTTCAGAATAGACGGCGAGCTTGTAGAGCAGGATATGAAGATCCCGCCCGCCTTCCACAACTCGATAATCACCCGTATAAAGATCCTCGCGGGTATGAATATCGCCGAGAGACGTATACCGCTTGACGGACGTTTCGGTACGAAGATCGACGGCATCAATCTGGATATGCGTGTGTCGACGATACCGTGCGTTTACGGAGAGAAGTGCGTTATACGTTTGTTGTCTACCGCGGACGCGGCGGCGAAAAAGATCACCGATCTCGGTATGACGGACTACAACTATGAGATGTTCAAGCAGATAATCCGCTGTCCGAACGGCGTTATGCTGGTCACGGGGCCTACGGGCTCCGGTAAATCCACGACGCTTTACGCGACGCTCGGCGAGCTGTCGAAGCCGAACGTGAATATCGTAACGGTCGAAGACCCTGTCGAGAAGAAGATAGACGGAATAAATCAGTGCCAGATAAACGAAAAGGCGGGCATGACGTTCGCGGCGGCGCTGCGTTCCATACTCCGTCAGGACCCCGACATCATAATGGTCGGTGAGATCCGTGACGGCGAGACCGCGGATATCGCGATACGCGCCGCTATCACGGGACACTTCGTGCTGTCAACCTTGCATACCAACGACGCGGCTTCCACTATCCTGCGTCTGGTGGATATGGGCGTGGAGCCGTACATGGTCGCGACCTCCGTCGTCGGGATCATCGCGCAGCGCCTCGTAAAGCTGCTCTGCAACTCCTGCAAGGAGACCTTCACTCTCAGCGATCCCGAGGAGCTCCAGCTGATGAGCCTCAACAAGCCCGTGCAGATATGCAGACCCCACCCGGGCGGCTGCAAGGCTTGCCACAATACGGGCTATTCGGGACGTACCGCGATACATGAGATCATAGTAACGTCTCCCGACATAAAGGAGCTTATCTCGGCGGGCGGCACCGCCGAGCAGATAGGCGAGCTGGCGCGCAAGAACGGCACGCTGCTGCTTCGCGACAACGTAACGAAGATGGTTCTCGCGGGCAAGACCTCAATGGATGAGCTTGTAAAGGCGACGTACACGGTATAGCTGCCGGTTTGATAGCAGTCAGCGGTCGGCTGTTGGTTTTTAGCCAATAACTTACTTTTGACATCTGACATCTAAGATCTGACTTCTGACATCTAAAAAATCTAATATCTAAAAGGAGAAGTATCCACATGGAAAATATGAACACCATGGACATCAACAGAATTCTGGAGGAGGCGCGCGATCTCGGCTGCTCCGACGTGCATTTCACAGCGGGACTTCCGCCTATCGTCCGTCTTCACAGCGCGATAAGAAAGCTCTCTGGCTATCCCGACTGCACCGAGCCGCTTATCGTCAACATCATAAATCAGATCACTTCGATAAAGCATAAGAACCAGATCTCCAAGGGTCTGGACACCGACTTCTCCTATACCTCCGCTTCGGGCTACCGCCACAGAGTAAACGTGTATCGTCAGCGCGGCTATCACGCTGTCGCTATCCGTCTTCTGAGAGATGATATCCCGACGCTTGCCGACCTCAATCTTCCCGCTATTCTCGGAGAATTCGCGATGCGTCCGCGCGGACTTATCCTCGTAACGGGACCTACGGGTTCCGGTAAGTCCACCACGCTGGCGGCGATGATAGACTTCATCAATCGTCAGAAGAACTGCCATATCATCACGGTCGAGGACCCTATCGAGTATGTTCACACACATAAGCAGGCGATGGTAAATCAGCGCGAGATCG
>CAYPWI010000454.1:0-2169 GCA_964414395.1 uncultured Ruminococcus sp. | reverse complement strand
CAGACCGTGTATCATTTTTTATTTTACGAACTCAAACCTCAAATCATATATAAAGCCGGGAATGAACGCGTCATTTGACACGTTTCCCGGGAAAGCAACCGTAAATGTTTTGCTTGAATGTGAAATGGATAAGCTCACACCTCGCGATTTTGACTGGCTTTATGAATTTTATCTTTATTGGAAAAAGAACCTTCCGACCGAAAAATGCAGTCTAAGTTTCCAATATTGGATGAATGAAAATTCATATTATTCACTGAACTGTGACAGCAGCTCGGAGTATGCCAATGAAGACGAATTTTATGACAGCTTTAATTTATATGTAAATACCTCTTGACAAAAGAGTAAGAATATGGTATAATGCTTAGTAAACAAGTAGGTATTAAATATCAAAACGGCAAAACGCCGTTATGAACAGGGGGCAATATTTTTGCTTGAAATAAAAGATCTGCATTGGAGTATCTCGAACGGTGAAAATATCATCGACGGGATATCCTGCAAGACTAACGGAAAACTGACCGTCATCACCGGTCCGAACGGCGGGGGAAAGACCACACTCGCAAAGCTGATCGCGGGCGTTGAAAAGCCGACCTCAGGCAAGATCCTCTTCAACGGCGACGATATCACCGATCTGGAGATCACCGACCGCGCGAAGAAGGGGATAGCCTACGCGTTTCAGCAGCCCGTGCGTTTTAAGGGGCTTACCGTGCGCGATCTGCTGGAGCTTGCCGCGGACGGAAAGCTCGATCACAAGTCGCTGTGCGATCTGCTCGGAAAAGTCGGCTTGTGCGCTGATGAGTATATAGACCGTGAGATGAGCAGCGCTCTCTCGGGCGGCGAGGCGAAGCGTATCGAGATAGCGACAGTGCTCGCCCGAAACGCCAAGCTGTCGGTATTCGACGAGCCGGAAGCGGGGATAGACCTCTGGAGCTTCTCGCGGCTGGTAGAAACGTTCGAGGAGATACGCGAAAGCTCGCGCGGTGAGCTTATCGTGATATCTCACCAAGAGCGCATCTTGCAGATCGCCGATGATATCATAGTGGTAGCGGACGGTAAGATCCGAATCGCGGGAGCGCGCGAGGAAATTCTTCCCGCGCTGCTTCAAGGCGAATATACCTGTGCTTGTCCCAGGAGAATGGGGGATCGGAAATGAGCGACATAATGAATGTGAATTTCAACGATATTTCCAAGGAAATGTTAAAGGTCATTTCCGATTACGACACCGAAAAGGGCTTCGCGGGTGCTTATAATATCCGCGAGGATTCGCAGTGCGCGGGTCGGCAGTCCTCCGCGAATATCACGATCACTTCCAAGACGGACAAGCCGGGCATTGACATCACCGTAAAGCCCGGCACCAAGGGCGAGACGGTGTTCATTCCCGCGTGTGTGACGCATACGGCTGTGGACGATCTTGTTTACAACGATTTCTATATCGGCGAGGGAGCGGATGTTGTTATCGTCGCGGGGTGCGGCGTTCACAACGAGGGCGAAGAGGAAGCGCGGCACAACGGAATTCACCGCTTTTTCCTGGAGCCGAATTCTTCCGTTCTCTATAAAGAAAAGCACATCGGTACGGGAAACGGCACGGGTTTGAAGAAGATCGACCCCGTGACGGAGTGTTTCCTCAAGGAAAATTCTCAGCTCGAAATGGATACCATTCAATTAGGCGGCGTAGACCGTTCCACGAGAACGACCAGCGCGACGCTTGGCAAAAACGCGAAGATCATCGTCCGCGAGCGCATTATGACGGATAACGAGGAAGACGCGGTGACGAAGTTCAATGTCAAGCTCGAGGGCGAGGATAGCGGCGCGGATCTTGTATCGCGTTCCGTAGCGCGCGGTAACTCGCATCAGGCGTTCTACAGCGTAGTCGAGGGGAACAACCGCTGCACGGGACATTCCGCCTGTGACGCTATCATCGCCGACAACGGCAGAGTAGACGCGCAGCCCGCGCTGAACGCTTCCAACGTCGACGCTGAGCTTATCCATGAGGCGGCTATAGGAAAAATAGCGGGCGAACAGATCATGAAGCTGTGTTCTTTGGGGCTTACCAAGGAGCAGGCGGAGGAGAAGATCATTGAGGGGTTCTTGAAGTAAAACAACGGCGGAGCATCAAAACTCCGCTGTTGTTTTTATGAAGAAAAAAAATCGTCAAGATACTTCGCGAACGCT
>CAYPWI010000453.1:0-2181 GCA_964414395.1 uncultured Ruminococcus sp. | reverse complement strand
GCCTTGTAATATCGTTCGTGATAACGGAGGTGTAGATCCCCTCGACTATTTGATAAGCGGAGCGGTCGTCGAAATTCCCGAGCGCGACGATAGGGAAACCGCCTGTTCTGATATACTTGTTCAGCAGCTCTTTGGGCTGCTTGCCGCTTGCTTTTTTGAAGTCAAGATACTCGGCAAAGGACAGTGTGAACACGGGAATAGAGATATATCGCCCTGTCAGATAGGTCGAGATCTCGCTTGACATTAGCTTGGAATTCGACCCAGTAACATAAATATCGGTATTCGCGTCTTCGAGCAGGCTGTTCACGGCTTTTTCCCAGCCGCCGATCTCCTGTACCTCGTCAAGGAGAATGTAGTAGCGCTCGTCGTCGGTCATCTTCTCCTTGATGGAATCGTACATCTTTTTGTCGGTCATGCCCTCGTCGATAGCTTCGGAACTGTAACGCACAAAGATTATGTGATCGTCGGGAACGCCGCCGCTTTTCAGATCGTCTTTCATCATTTCCAAAATCGTTGATTTTCCGCAGCGGCGAACCCCTGCCAGAATTTTTACAAGCTGAACATCTCTGTATTTTCTGAGTATTTCTATATAATGCGGTCTGACTATCATGCGATCACACCCCTTCTTTATATAGTATACCCAAAAAGCTTTGAAAAGTCAAGAGTTTTTGCTGAAAATTCGCAAAAACCTAATAGTTTAAGAAATATGAAAATCCAAAGTGGACTTTATATTTTCATAAAGGCAATAACTATCCCTGACCAATCGGTCGGGGATATTTTAAAAACCTATAGCAAATCCTTTCTCATAACAAAGAAACCTGTTATATAAGCCGGCTCGGAATAAACGAGTTCTTGTCGTCTATCGGCAGTGGTTCCCCGCACATACACACGATACCGCCGCAGCCACGCGGGATAGACGCTTTGTCGAGAAGCGCGTACTTGCTGACTTCCCTTCGGTTGGGGGAGGCGGACTTCTTGATCTCCAGCGGATGAACTAAACCGTTTGCTTCTGCAAAAACGTCGATCTCCTTGGCGTTGGAATCTCGATAGTAGTACAAATTTGCCTTGGTCTTTGAGTAGGCGAAGGTCTTCAGAAGTTCCATCACGACATAGTTCTCATAATAATGACCGCTTGCCGCGCCATTCATCAGCGTGTCGCGCGTGAGCCACATGGATAGGAAAGCGCACAGTCCTGTGTCGCAGAAGTAGAGCTTGGGGGCTTTCACCAGACGCTTCAACTCGTTGTTGGAATAGGGCTTCAGAAGATAAACTATCCCCAGACCTTCAAGCAGACGAAGCCACTCTTTTGCGGTGGGTTCGGAGATCTCCGCCGCGTCGGCAAGAAGCTTGTAATTCACTTGCTCGGCGGTGAGTGCCGCACAGGCTTTAAGGAACGTCAAAAACTTTGGGATATCCGTTACCCCGCCGACCTCGGCGATGTCACGCATGAGATATGTGTCAACGTAAGCGTTGAAATATTCCTGACGCATTTCCTCGTTGGCGTTCAAGACCTGCGGCATACCACCGCGCCAGATGTGTTCAAATACATCGGGTGCGGCGCATGGTGAGATCTTTGCGTTACGCTGCTTTAGTTCCTCAAATGAGAAATCAAGGGGCTCATCAAAGAGAACGCCTGTCTTCTCACGTTGAGATAATGAGAACAGTTCGGTTATGCCGATGCGCCCGGCAAGGGACTCGCGAACGTTTTTCATTATTCCGAAATGCTGAGAACCCGTGAGCCAGAACAGCCCCGTTTCTTCCGATTGATCGCATAGCAGTTTGATCCGCTCGAATAACTGCGGCGCGTGCTGTACCTCGTCGATCAGGATCGGCGGCTTGTAAGTCTGAAAGAACAAGTCGGGATCTTTCTGCGCCAGCTCCCGAACAGCGAGGTCGTCCAGAGTCACATAAGTTCTGTTGCTGCCCTCGGAAAGGTGCCTCAGCATGGTGGTCTTGCCGACCTGCCGCGCGCCCGTTACCAAGACAGCCTTGAAAAATGAGTTCATCTCCAAAAACTTGCGTTCGAGTTCACGTTTTATATAAGCCATATGCGCTCCTTTTATGAAAATCTAAAGTTTATTTTATTATATCATAAAATCTGGGATTTGTCAAGAGAAAAGTAATTCTAAGTTTCCTCAAAATTTAGTCTTAGGTTTTCTGAACTGGAAAACAATGTCAATT
>CAYPWI010000452.1:0-2190 GCA_964414395.1 uncultured Ruminococcus sp. | reverse complement strand
ACGCGCCGGAGGTTTCCGATGCCGAAATACGCAAGTACACCTCAAAGGGTAAATTTAACATTCCCCCCGTTGTGAAGATCATCTTCATAAAGTTCTGGTTCAGCGGGGCGGTTTGCTATTTCTTCCTTTGGGGTTTAAGTATGTTGGTCCACGATATGCTGGATCTGCTGGTCGTTACGGCTATCGGGCTGGGTCTGGTGACGGATCTTCTGGTAAACCACATTCTGCGCGCGATGGAGCCATACGACCGCGCATATGACAAATGGATAATGATCACTTGGAGAAAGCATTGGTCCATTTTTATAAACGTATTGTATTCGGGCGTCGTTTTGTTCTTCGTCTTCAAGACTTATGAGGCTATCAATTATATCCTTGTGGGACCCGATTCCAATTTGACAGCTGTCGGAGTGGAGCCGCTTCTGTTCGGCTTGCTTTACATGGGATTTGATCTGCTGTTTATTGCCATGAAGAACACGTTCCTCAAGATCGTCAAGGACGCGGAACGCAAGGTCTCGGGCAAAAACAAATAAAAGCATCTACAGGAGGAAATTATGATCAACGTACTTTATACGGGCGCTGTGTCCGCCTGCTTTGAACTTGAAAATACTTTGCCGTACTACAACGACAATCAATATACCGTCAAACTCAACGGGAAAGAGATGTACACGGCGAATACCAACGTATTCTCGCTGTTTTCGCTGACACCCGATACCGAGTATACGCTCGAGGTTACGGGTCAGGACGCTTTGAAGTTCAGGACCGCCAAGGAGACCTGCGCGTTCAACGTCAAGGATTTCGGCGCTCACGGTGACCGAATTCACGATGATACCATAAATATCCAGACCGCGATAAACTGTCTTCCCAAGGGCGGACGGCTTTATTTCCCTGAGGGCGTTTACCTTACAGGACCCTTGTGCCTCAAGAGCCACATCACACTTGATATTTCCGAAGGCGCGACGCTGCTCGGACTTACCGAGAACGACAAATATCCCGTTGTTCCGGGAATGGTGAAGGACATCGATACCGGCAAGGAATACAACACCGGCACATGGGAAGGTAATATCGTTTCCATGCACCAGGCGTTCATTTTCGCGGAATTCGCCGAGGATATCCAGATCGTGGGCAAGGGTACCATTGACGGAAACGCGCAGAACAGCAACTGGTGGATAGACGTGAAGAAGCGCGTCATCGGTCGTCCGAGACTTGTTCACCTCAACCATTGCAAGAATATCACGCTGCACGGCGTAACGGGACAGAACGCCGCGTCGTGGCAGCTTCACCCGTTCTTCTCGGAGAACCTTAATTTCCTCGATCTTTCGATAAACGCTCCCAAGGACAGCCCCAACACTGACGCGCTCGACCCCGAGGCTTGCGACAATGTAAACATCATCGGCTGCAAGTTCAGCGTAGGCGACGACTGCATAGCGATAAAGTCGGGTAAGATCGAGATCGCGAGAAAGTATGAGAAGGCTGCCGATCACCATATGATCAGGAACTGCCTCATGCAGTTCGGTCACGGCGCGGTAACTCTCGGAAGCGAGATAGCGGGCGGCGTGAAGAACCTCACGGTCAACCGCTGCATCTTCAACCACACCGATCGCGGTCTGCGCATCAAGACCAGACGCGGCAGAGGAAAGCTGTCGGTCGTTGACGGCGTAGTATTCGAGAATATCAAGATGGACGGGGTGCTTACGCCTATCGTCATCAATATGTGGTACAACTGCTGCGACGATGATCGTTACTCCGAGTACAACACCACGCGTGAGAAGCTCCCCGTGGACGACAGAACGCCTTACCTCGGCAAGTTCACGTTCCGCGATATGGTGTGCGAGAACTGCCATGTCGCGGCGGTATTCTGCGACGGTATTCCCGAGCAGCCCATCGATGATGTTACGGTCGAGAACATAAAGTTCACCTACGACCCCAACGCGAAGCCCGATCATCCGTCCCTCAAGAACAACAACGAGAAGCTTTGCCGCGCCGGTATGCGCTTCGAGAACGTCCGCAAGGTAACCGTGAAGAACGTCGACATTTCCGGCTGCGACGGCGAGCCGATCATCGCCACAAATTGCGGCGAGGTCATAAAAGAATAATTCAAGGAGACAAGAACTGATAATGTACGAACAGATAGACAAATATATTGACGGACTTCTGGAAAAATCCAAGCCCGAGGCTCCGTATTGGAACATA
>CAYPWI010000451.1:0-2204 GCA_964414395.1 uncultured Ruminococcus sp. | reverse complement strand
CTGCGGCTTGGACGAGGAAACGCTGCTGTTCTGCGGTTTGGATGATGAGGAACTGCTCTGTATCTTCGATGAGGAAGAACTACTCTGCGGCTTGGACGAGGAAGAACTCTGTTCGCTTACGCTGCTTTCCTCGGAAGAGCCGCCGATGTCCAAACCGCTTTCGGGCTTGCTCTCGCTTGATGAATTTGCGGAACTTTCGGAAACAGACGAAGAACCGCTCACACTTGATGAAAATGAGATATCGCTTTCTGGCAAGGTGCCGACGCGATCTCTTGTGATAAAGAAAGCCAGAACCACAGCGGCGATCGCTGCGGCGGCTATTATAATAAATTTGTACTTGTTGTTCTGCATAACGATCACTCCATTGTCGATTTTACGGGAATTTCTACATTATTATATCATATCGGATCGATATTGTCAATAGTTTTTATACTCGCGGGGAACGGTTTTCCGCACAGCCGCGCCGCCTTTGCCGCTTTTTTAAGAAAACTCTTGACTTATCGGAAAAATCGGTGTATAATATACAATGTATGGTTGTGCGGTGATTTCGGAGAATGTCCCTGCGCGGCTCTTTAAAGCCGTTTTCCGTACATTTTATATAAAAAACTGACTAATTCGGCGCGGACATTTCGGACGCTGTAATGACAATGCCTGCGCATTTTGTTGAACGTGTGAACAGGAGAATAAACTTTGGACATTATTCAAGTTGAAAACTTGTGCTATGATTATATAACCGAGGATGAGAACGGGAAAGTTACCGAGCGGAATTCCGCGCTGAAAAACGTGAATTTGACCGTTCCCGAGGGGCAGTTTCTCGCCGTGCTCGGACATAACGGCTGCGGCAAGTCCACGCTTGCCAAGCACTTTAACGCGATACTTACTCCCACGAGCGGAAAGGTGATCGTTGACGGCATAGATACATCTGACGAGGACAGGCTGTTCGATGTGCGCCGCACGGTCGGAATGGTGTTCCAGAACCCCGACAATCAGCTCGTGGCGACTATCGTCGAGGAAGACGTGGCGTTCGCGCCCGAAAATCTCGGGATACCCCCCAAGGAGATACGCGAGCGCGTTGACGACGCTCTGAAACAGGTGGATATGTACGAGTTCCGCGAACACGCGCCGCATCAGCTTTCGGGCGGACAAAAACAGCGCGTCGCCATCGCGGGGATTATCGCCATGCGTCCGCGCTGCATCGTTATGGACGAGCCCACCGCCATGCTCGACCCCAAGGGCCGCAGAGAGGTAATGAAGACCATAAAGCAGCTAAATAAAGAGCAGGGGATAACCGTTATTCTTATCACCCATTATATGGAAGAAGCCGCGCAGGCGGATCGCGTCGTCGTTATGGATAAAGGGACCGTGATCATGGACGATGTTCCGAGGAAGATATTCTCGCAGTATGAAAAGCTCCGCGCGGTGGGTCTGGATGTTCCGCAGGTGACCGAGCTGAGCGTTATATTGCAGAAGAACGGCGTGGATATCTCCCGCGAGATCATCTTTGAAAATGACTGCGCCGACGCCGTATGCGCGCTCGGTCTCAAAAAAAAGACCGCAGATATCAAGGAAAAGCCGCGTATTTCCCATAAACAAGGCGAGGAAGCAGCAAAACTGAAAGACATCACCTATAAATACAGCATTGGTACTCCCTTTGAAAAGACCGCCGTCGATAATGTGAACTTATCCATTGAACGCGGTGAGTTTATCGGCATAATCGGTCACACGGGCAGCGGAAAATCCACGCTTATACAGCACCTGAACGGGCTTATAAAGCCGACCGAGGGCACAGTATACGTTGACGGACGCGACATCTGGGGCAAGGACGTGAATATCCGCGATATACGCTTCAAGGTCGGGATAGTGTTTCAGTATTCCGAGCATCAGCTGTTTGAGGAGACCGTCGCCAAGGACATTTCTTACGGTCCTCACAATATGGGGCTTTCCGAGGAAGAGATAGGGCAGCGCGTCAGAGAGGCTGCCGAAAGTATGGGCATAACGCATCTTCTCGAAAAATCCCCGTTCGAGCTGTCGGGCGGTCAGCAGAGAAGAGTGGCGCTGGCGGGAGTTCTCGCCATGTCGCCCGAGGTGCTTATTCTCGACGAACCTGCCGCGGGACTTGACCCCAAGGGCAGGGACAAAATTCTCGGGCTTATCAGCGAGTATCATAAGTAGTCGGGGAAGACGATATTGCTCGTTTCCCAGTC
>CAYPWI010000450.1:0-2212 GCA_964414395.1 uncultured Ruminococcus sp. | reverse complement strand
ATGACGCAGGATCAGGAAACGGGTGATTGGTATCTCGTTTCGGGCAACGGCGAGTATGTTCTCGACAACGAATATAACCGCATCGTTGTGCCCTTTGAGCCGACGGATAAGAACACGGTCAAAGCCAATATGGATTGGCAGAATATCATAGGTCAGATAGGCGCGTTTACGTCAAATTCCGATCGGACGGCGCGGATACGCTATACATACAGCGGAGATATCACCGATACGATGCCCGCGAGAAATCTCGATGCGGTAAAGACGCTCACCCCCTCCGTGGAAGACCCCGCGGCGGGTGCGGCTATTTCGCCGTAAAGGACAATTACGGACAGATCTCCTATACACATGATGAGACTCTTTCCATTCAGCAGTTTGAAGGAAGATGGTATATCGGTTCTTCCAACGGCGGATTTATTCTCGATTATGACAATCAGCTCATTCCGGCTGACCCGTCGCTGATAAGCGGGGATTATTATAATGTTTCGTGGGAAGACGTTCAGCCGCAGATCGGCGTGTTCACCTTCGGACAGGGTGAGCTTTCGACTGCCGACAGCACGCGCTATAATATAGAGGCGGGCATCGCGCTGGGCGTTGGCAAAACGTCTGACGGCGAGGCGTTGTCAGCTGTGACATTGAGCGATCACGAGGCGATGTTCGGCGTTATGAACGATGACGGCGAGGTATCATATACACATAATGTGAGATTTGATCTCAAGTTTGACCCGACGACCGATAATGACGGGGACGGCGCTGCCGACGGCGCGTGGTATCTCTCCACCGTCCAGGGAGAATATGTGACGGATAATTTCGGAGGACGCATATTCGTCGCGGCGGCAGAGGACAGCTCAAACGTCGATTACAGCACGCTGAACGCGCTTATCGGGGTATTTGAGTTCCCCAATCCTTACGGTCTCGAGGCGGGCGGCACCAATCGCTATGTGCAGACCGAGAGAAGCGGCGAGGCGGTCGCGAACCCATTCGCTACGAAGCTTCAAGGTTCTCTGGTAGTTTCAAACGTCGATCTTGCCACTCAGATGGTTAAGCTTATCGAAACGCAGAGAGCCTATCAGATAAGCTCCAGAGTGGTCACGACCTCCGACGAGCTTGCGCGCATCGCGAATAACTTGCGATAAACAGTGGCTAATTTGAGTTAGGCGGTGGTATTATGCTTAATAATTACGAAGATCTTTCTCCGGTCGCGATCGATTGCCTCAGGGAGATAGGAAATATAGGCTCGGGCAGCGCCGCGTCATCACTTGCGGAGATGCTCCAGAAGCCGATAGAGATGCACGTGCCCGATGTGCGCGTTCTGGATTATCAGTCGGTCATCGATGAGATGGGCGGTCCCGAAAAGGTCATCACAGGTATTCTTGTTACGCTTTGCGGGGACATTGAGGGTATGATAATGTTCCTGCTTGAGGACACCTTCGCCAAGGTGGTGCTGGGCACGTTCCTCGGCAAGGAGAATGTCAATGTCATAAAGCTCGACGAAGGCGATTTCTCCGCTATCAAGGAAATGGGCAACATCATGGCGGGGTCGTATCTCGGCGCGCTGTCCACAATGACAGGGCTTACGATAGATATGAGCGTTCCGTCTATGACAGTAGATATGATGGGCGCTATTATGAACGCTCCGATGATCGAATTCTCGGAGGTCGGCGACAAAGTTTTGTTTATCAACGATGGATTTATTATCGATAATATTGATATCAAGTCCAACATCATACTTATTCCAACCGTGCAGTCCCTCGACATCTTAATGAAAAAGCTTGGTGTATTCTGATGAGTAACATAACAATTGGAATTGGAGATCTGAAGGTGTGCAGAGCGCCCGATGTCCTGATAACATACGCGCTCGGTTCTTGTGTGGGTGTATGCCTTCTTGACAGTGTGACCTCGATAGGAGGTCTGTCGCATATAATGCTGCCCGACAGCACTACAGGAACAAACGGCGCTACAACGCCGATGAGATTTGCCGATACGGCGCTTCCGATGCTTATTAAACAGATGGAGAGCATGGGCGCGAACCGTTCCAGATTGAAGGCAAAGATAGCGGGAGGCGCTACGATGTTCGCCACCGCGAGCGACAAGTTCAATATCGGAGAACGCAATGTCGCGGCTGTAAAGAAGTTCCTTATGGCTAATCGTATCCCCATTTTAGCGGAGGATACCGGGCTTGACTACGGAAGAACGCAGTTGTTCTATCCCGCGA
>CAYPWI010000449.1:0-2214 GCA_964414395.1 uncultured Ruminococcus sp. | reverse complement strand
GATGGTCTTTCCGATGTTGAACGCCTCGCGCGCGTCGTTTCTCTCGCCGTAGGCCGCCATTCCCTCAAAGGCTGTCGTTCCGAGCTTGAGAGCACACCGCGCCACTCTCCCGCCCTCTTCATCAACCGCGAGGAAAACGCCAACGCCGCTATTCAAGGCACTCTGTTGAGTTCCGGAGAGCATATTTTTAGTTTGAGAAACGCTTGTCAGATTTTCACCCATACAGATAATACCGCCAACGGGCTTATTGGAGAGATCAACGGCTGTCACAACGGTTCGGTTAGTACCCGTTACCTGCTCGGGATTTACAAAGAACAGCTGATATACGCGCTCTTTCAGCGACATTTGTTCTATTTTCGCTTGAACGGGATCAACAGGTATTACAGGAGCGGATGAACTGCTCGAACTGCTTGTAACACTTGAAGAACTTACAGCACTGCTCGAAGTAACGCTCGAACTGCTTGAAGCACTAGAAGACCTTATAGTGACGCTCGAAGTAACGTTTGAACTGCCTGAAGCGCTTGAAGAACTTACAATACTGCTCGAAGTAACGCTCGAACTGCTTGAAGCGCTTGAGGAGCTTCTTATTCCGCCTGAAGAAACGCTTGAGCCGGTTGTTACACTTGATGAGCCCATTTCGCTGCTCGATGAACTTATTAACGAGCTTTCGGAACCGTTCGTTTCGCTTGATGAACTTTCCGGTTCAGCCGCCGAGAATTTCACGGAGCTTGACGCCGATATAATAGGCGGGACGCTGATATTCGGCTTCTGACGATCATTGTTACAGCCTGTCAGCAATACCAAAACGGACAGAGCCGCCGCTATTTTCTTAAATGAATTTCCCATATTTTAACAAACCTTTCGCATAAGGAAAACGTTTACACTATCAGTATAACACGTTTTGCGCAAAATGTCAATATTAAAAAAAGTGCAAAAATTATCCCCGAAAAGCTCGGGGATAATTGAAATTTTACTTTATTTCCGCGTGGAACGCCTGCAAAGACTTCACACCGAGATGTGTGTTGTTCTTGATAGCCGCTATGCCCTCGGCGCTCGCCTTTGCCGCCGCCATGGTGGTGATATAGGGTATGCGGTGCTTGATAGCCGATTTTCTGATATAGCTGTCGTCGTTTACGCTGGTCTTGCCCGCGGGAGTGTTGATAATAAACTGTATCTCGCCATTGGCGATCTTGTCAGTAATATTCGGTCTGCCCTCGTAGAGCTTGAGAACCTTCTCGGCAGGGATGCCCGCCGCGGTGATCATCTCATAGCTCTTGCCCGTGGAAAGTATCTTGAATCCCAACTTATCGAACGCCCTTGCGATCTCCAAAAGCTCGGGCTTGTCGCGGTCGCATACCGACAGAAGCACTGTGCCCTCCAAAGGAAGCCTCGTCTGTGTTGCTTCCTGAGCCTTATAATACGCCTCGCCGAAGCTCGGGGAAATTCCCAATACTTCACCCGTTGAACGCATCTCGGGTCCGAGCACGGGGTCTACTTCCTGGAACATATTGAACGGGAACACCGCTTCCTTAACGCCGTAGTGCGGGATAACACGGTCACGCAAAGCAGGCACGGGAGACGGTCTCCCGGTGAACTGCGTTGTCATGATCTCGGTCGCAAGCCTTACCATATTGATATCGCATACCTTAGATACCAGCGGAACCGTTCTGGATGCTCTGGGATTGGCTTCGAGAACGAATACCGTGTCGTCCTCAATGGCGTACTGCATATTCATAAGCCCGACAACGCCCATTTCCACGGCGATCTTTCTGGTATATTCCTTGATGGTCGCGATGTGTTTTTCGGAAAGGTTCTTCGAGGGAAGGATACAAGCCGAGTCGCCGCTGTGAACGCCCGCAAGCTCAATATGCTCCATAACGCAGGGTACAAAGCAGTGCGTACCGTCGGAGATAGCGTCTGCCTCGCACTCTGTAGCGTGATGCAGGAAGCGGTCGATCAGAATGGGACGGTCGGGGGTAACGCCCACCGCCGCGCTCATATAAACGCGCATCATATCGTCGTCGTGAACGACTTCCATACCGCGTCCTCCGAGAACGTAGGACGGGCGAACCATAACGGGATAGCCTATGCGATTCGCGATCTCCAGCGCGTCGTCCACGGTGACAGCCATTCCGCTCTCGGGCATGGGGATTCCGAGACGCTCCATCATAGCGCGGAAATGATCGCGATCCTCCGCGAGGTCTATGGTCTCGG
>CAYPWI010000448.1:0-2221 GCA_964414395.1 uncultured Ruminococcus sp. | reverse complement strand
CGGTTCTATGACCGATTTCGGTCCGCTTATCGCGAACCCGAAGAGCTTCCTACTCGGCGCTGCCGCACAGGGCGGTATCTTCTTTACGTTCCTGGGCGCGTGCCTGCTCAACAATTTCGATCTTTCCGCGATAGGATTTAACGGATTTACGCTTAAGGAAGCCGCTTCCATCGCGATCATAGGCGGCGCGGACGGTCCTACGGCGATCTACCTTACTTCACAGCTTGCGCCGCAGCTCCTGGGTTCGATAGCCGTCGCCGCGTATTCGTATATGGCGCTGGTTCCCGTAATTCAGCCGCCTATCATGAAGCTACTCACCACCGAGAGGGAGCGCTCCGTCAAGATGGGCCAGCTCCGCGAGGTATCCAAGATCGAGAAGGTCGTATTCCCGATCGCCGTTACCGTCATCGTTTCGCTGATCGTTCCTTCCGCGGCTCCGCTGGTCGGTATCCTGATGTTCGGTAACCTGATGAAGGAATCGGGCGTTTGCGACAGACTTGTAAAGACCGCTCAGAACGAGCTGATGAACATAATCACCATCTTCCTTGGCATCACGGTCGGCGCGACCGCCGTCGCGGATAACTTCCTCAGCTGGAAGACGATATTCATTATCGTGCTCGGTCTTATCGCGTTCTGTGTCGGTACCGCTTGCGGCGTTCTGCTCGGCAAGCTGATGTATATCATCTCCGGCAGAAAGATCAATCCGCTTATCGGTTCCGCGGGCGTATCCGCTGTTCCTATGGCGGCGCGTGTATCGCAGAAGGTCGGCTCGCAGACCAACCCCTCCAACTTCCTGCTTATGCACGCTATGGGTCCGAATGTGGCTGGTGTTATCGGTTCCGCTGTCGCGGCGGGCGTTCTGCTGTCGGTACTCGGATAATTGGGAGGTTCTGATATGGAGAATAAGACTATCACCGTTAAGGGAGTGGGCACCGCTTCCACAAAGCCCGATCTTATCATCATTACGATGAATATCGTATCGAAGGATACGGAATATGTAAAGGCTGTTTCCAATGCCAACGAGCGTATAGGTCTTTTGCAGAACGCCGTTATATCGGCAGGCTTTAAAAAGGAAGATCTGAAAACGCTGTCGTTTGATGTGCGCACTGTTTACAGAAACGAGCAGGATCCCAAGGGCGTGTGGAAGAACGTGTTTGACGGCTATGAGTGCCGCTATACGCTCAAGCTTTCTATGGATATGGACTCCAAGCGGCTGGCGGATACTTTGACAGGAATTTCCAACAGCAATGCCGACGCGGAATTCCATATCGAGTTCACCGTGAAGAACCCCGAGGAGATCGCCGATGCTGTTCTCAAGTCGGCGACCGAGAACGCCGCACGTAAGGCGAAGATCCTCTGTGAGGCTTCGGGAAAGACGCTCGGCGAGCTTATCAGCATCGACTACGATTGGGCTGATGTTCACTTTGCGTCCAGAAGCGTATATTCCATGAAGCAGATGGATCGCGGAGTTGCAGCCGCAGCCGCCGTTCCCGAGTTCGAGCCGGAGGATATCCGCTCCAGCGACTCTGTGACGTTTGTCTGGGCAATAAACTAAGCAAAATCAAAGAGCCTGCTCCGCTAAAGGGCAGGCTTTTTTGATAATTGACAATGTATAGTGGATAATGGACAATTGATGAATGACAGTATATTGGTGCGTTTGTCAGCACTTGTTTCGTACCGATAAAGGCGGGGGGGGAGTATGAAAAAACTTACACGAAGACAGCTTGTCTGTTCGCTGCTGTTCCCGGCGGGGATCGTTATCTGGGCAGTAATTTGGTATATCCGCCTGGCGGTGATGTTCGGGAGCGCTAAGCCGTTGTTCATCTTTCAGTGGGGTATGCCGATCATCGTGGTCGTGTGCGGGATCCTTCCCATAATACTGACGCTGACTATCGGCGCGGACACCTCCGAATACATACTCCCGCGGGTACTGATATCGGTCAGCACTGTCGGCGTTATCGGGATAGCGTCCGAGTTTGTAGACATAACGGGCGCTATGCGGATATTGCTGCTGATAACCTCGGCGGTCATTTCGGCGCTTTATTTCTATAAATTCCGCCCGACTAAGTTCTCCGAGTGGATAATAATATTCTTCTCAAATCCCGTTCTGGCGGCGGTCATCTACTATCTGATGTTCGCGATCCCCGATGAGGCGTTGTCGGCTTTGCTGTAAGGAGCGCGCTATGGAATATTCAACAAGAGACAGGATCATTTCTCTTAT
>CAYPWI010000447.1:723-2226 GCA_964414395.1 uncultured Ruminococcus sp. | reverse complement strand
ATACCGAGTTGAACTTATATTCCCATACCTGAAATCTCGTACGGAAATCGGTCTTTACATCCTTCATAGCCTCGCGGTGGGCGACCTCCTCCGACAGACCGAGACTGACATAACGATCGTACTGCATTTTATAGGTCTTCTCCGCGTACGGTTCAAGAAGGATATCCACGCTCGCGACGGTAAAGCCGCCGTACTGCTGAGAAGCCGCCGCCAGCGTCACGTCGCCGATAACGTCGAACGCCACGGCAAGGGTCTTCGGCTCGTTATACCAGAGGTTGCCCATCTCGAAACCGCCCTCCATGACGCTCTTCATATCGAAAAGGCAGCAGTTCATGGTGTCGCGCCGCGCGCTCATATCGTGGATGTAGATATAGCCGTCACGGCACGCCTGGAGCTCCTCGGCGTTCATAAAGAACTTTTTATACAATTCTCTGTTCAGCTCGTTGAGGACAAGAGAACGCTTGGTCGAAACAAGCGCCGAATCGGAGTTGGAATTCTCCTTATCGCCGATATACATGATCGACTGGCTTTTTACATACACCTCGTCGAGCATATGAACAAAGTCTTGCTTATAGTTTCTGTAATCCTTATAGCTCTTGGCGACCGCGGGATTTGTAGCTTCAAGGGCGCTCTCAACGATGTTGTGCATCTCCATAATGGTTATCTCGTCCTTGTTCGCTTCATAAGCCTTGTCGGTAACGAACTTGCAGATAAAATTCAGCTCATCGGGCGTGAATTTATACATTGCGCGTGCCGCCGACTTGTTAACAGCGTTCACGACCTTCTGAACATTGAACTCTTCCTTGGTGTTGTCCTTCTTAACGACCCTGATCATCAGATTACTTCCTTAATAAATATTTTCGATCACCAACAAGCCGGGAGACGGTAGAGTATGGGGTTTATCGGCATCATATACCGTTTCCGATCGGAAATCGGCATTACGCACAATCTATAGTGCATATCATTTATTGTAGCACATTTTATAGTGTTAGTCAATAGGTTTTACACATTCATATTTTTTTCGTGAATTTTACCAAATTATGCGTGATAACTTTATATTCGGCGGGTCTCAATATACTTACCGATAACTGACAAAAATTTCCTACCGTAACGTTCGGCTTTCATTGTTCCTACGCCCGACACTCTGAGAAATTCGTCATGATTTTTCGGGAGAAGAGTACACATACTCCACAGCGACGCGTCGGAAAACACCACATAAGGCGGCACACCCAACGCTGCCGCCTGAGAGCGCCTCAAAGCCTTAAGCTGCTCGAACAGCTCGGGATTGGGATGCTCGGTGCCCGCGGGTACGAACATTTTCTTATGCTCGTTCCTGAAGCGCATCATAAGCGAGCCGCGCGTTTTTACGAACTCGTCCGCCTTTGGCGTGAGGACGCATATTTTCTCTCCGCCGCACTCTTCTATGTATTCTTCGGAGATCAGATACTCCGCGATCTTCGATACGCGTTCTGTATCCGTACCGCGCATAAGCCCGAACGTGGA
>CAYPWI010000447.1:0-713 GCA_964414395.1 uncultured Ruminococcus sp. | reverse complement strand
TATCGAGACCGTTCTCCGATAACGTCCCGCGGAGGATCCCGCAAACGCCGCCTATCGGCAATACCCTGCCCTGCTGTTTCAGCCTGAACACACAGGAAAGTATCATCTGCGCCTCGACCGTGATATCCGATACGGTGTAACCCTTGGTGCAGTTTCCGCAGTTGCCGCAGTCGCCATTTGAGACTTCACCGAAGTAATTGAGAATATACGCGCGCTGACAGGTCTTCACCTTGCAGTAGCGGACTATCGCTTCCAATCGAGCCTTGTCGCGCCATATAAGCTCGTTCTGCTCGGCGGGTGGGATATCCCCGTCCGAATGGGAATGTTCTATCATAAACATAGCGGTGCGCCGATCTCCCTCGCTGTAGAACATCACACATCTCGCGCTGCCGCCGTCGCGTCCCGCGCGCCCCGCCTCCTGATAATAGCTTTCTAAATCCTTTGGGCAGTTGTAATGAACGACCAGCCGCACGTTCGACTTATCGATCCCCATACCGAAGGCGTTGGTAGCGACTATCACGTCAAGCCTGTCGAACAGGAAATCGTCCTGGATACGCGTCCTCTCCTCTGATGGAAATCCCGCGTGATACGCTCCCGCGCGGATACCGTTGCGGCAGAGCATAGCGCAGACATTTTCCACATTTTTCCTTGTGGAACAATACACGATCACAGAACCGTCGATGCGTTCTCTTAGCAAATTCAGAAGCTCCTCG
>CAYPWI010000446.1:0-2228 GCA_964414395.1 uncultured Ruminococcus sp. | reverse complement strand
GCTGATATGCTGTCCGTCGGGTATCTTGTACGCCAGCCACCCGCGGCGTATCTCCTTGATGACATCATCGAGATCGACCTTGTTCCAGCAGCTGATCGTTCCGTCCTCGTAGATCGCCATATTATGCCAGAAGTACTGATGGTTATGTATTATAGCGGGCACGGTAACGCCCTCAACAGTCTGCTTTCTGTATACTCTGCCCATATTCCCTCCGTAAAAACAAGGGCAGCACTCAAAAGCGCTGCCCCCAAAAGATTATCCTATTTTCTTCACGCTCTTCTTGGTGAACTTCGTGGTCCGTTCACGCGAGTTGTCGCGAATTATCAAAGGCTGTCCGCAGCCGTCGATGCAGTCTTTGGTGATGGTGATCTTGGTGATCGTGCTGTCGCTCGGCGCCTTGAACATAATATCACGAAGAACATTTTCCACTATAGAACGCAGTCCGCGCGCGCCCGTCTTGGTGGCTATTGCCTTCTTAGCGATCTCTCTCAGCGCGTCCTTATCGAATTCCAACTGGATATCATCAGCCTTGAAGAGATACTTATACTGCTTGATAAGAGCGTTTTTCGGCTCGTCGAGAATTCTCACAAGAGCGTCCTCGTCAAGAGCCTCCAGCGCGGTAACTATCGGCAGACGACCTATGAGCTCGGGGATTATGCCGAATTTTACCAGATCCTGCTGTGTCACCTGCTTGAGCAGATCGGCGCTCTCCTTGTCCTTGGGGGACTTTACATCAGCTCCAAACCCAAGAGCGGAGCTGGAAACACGCTGAGCGATCATCTTCTCGATGCCCTCGAACGCTCCGCCGCATATGAAGAGGATATTCTTGGTATTGACCTGAATGAACTCCTGGTGAGGGTGCTTTCTGCCGCCCTGCGGAGGAACATTCGAGACGGTGCCCTCAACGATCTTGAGCAGCGCCTGCTGAACGCCTTCGCCGCTAACGTCGCGCGTTATGGATGTATTCTCGCTGCGCCTCGAAATTTTATCAATTTCGTCGATGTAAATGATACCGCGCTCGGCAGCTTCTATATCATAATCCGCCGCCTGGACGAGTCTCAGCAGGACGTTCTCCACGTCCTCGCCGACATAACCCGCTTGAGTGAGCGTGGTAGCGTCCGCGATGGCGAACGGAACATTCAGCAGCTTTGCGAGCGTCTGAGCGAGCATGGTCTTTCCCACGCCCGTAGGACCCAGCAGAAGCACATTGGACTTCTGCATCTCAACATCCTCGGTCTCGCTGAGGAATGTGCGCTTATAGTGATTGTACACCGATATGGAGAGGACCTTCTTCGCTTCCTCCTGACCTATGATGTACTCATCGAGGAAGGATTTGATCTCCTCGGGAGTCATCAGATCGTTGATATCGGTGAGGAACGCCGACTGCTTCTCGGTCTTCTGAGGTTTAGGCTGTCTCGGCGGTCTGATATCGCCGCTCTCGACCAGCATATTATAAGAAGTGAGGATACAGTCGCTGCAAATAACGGCGTTTTCGCCCATGCCGTACAAAATTCGTCCGACCTGGTTCTCATTTTTCCCGCAAAAAGAACAAACCATCATAAGAATCACCCTCCAAAGGTTTTACCGTCCGCAAATGTCATACCAAACCAAAACCGTATACAGATCAATTATCCTTGCGGCTGCTGTATACCTTATCGATCAGTCCGTAATCCAGAGCTTCCTGCGCGTCCATAAAGTTGTCGCGCTCGGTATCACGGCAGATCGTCTCATAATCCTTGCCCGTGTTCTCGGAGAGGATACGGTTGAGCCTGTCCTTGGTGCGCTGGAGATACTCAGCGCGTATACGGATATCCGTAACCTGTCCGGATATCCCGCCGCCCGCAATAAGCGGCTGGTGGATCATGATCTCGCTGTTCGGCAAAGCTATACGCTTTCCCTTAGCGCCCGACGACAGAAGGAACGCGCCCATGGAAGCAGCCATACCCGTGCAGATAGTCGATACGTCGCACTTGATATACTGCATCGTGTCATAGATCGCCATTCCATCCGATACCGAACCGCCTGGGCTGTTGATGTAAAGGAAAATATCCTTATCGGGATCCTGTCCCTCCAGATAGAGGAGTTGTGCCACGACAACGCTTGCCGTCGCGGAATTCACCTCGTCATGCAGAAGTATGATCCTGTCGTTTAACAAACGCGAAAAGATATCATACGATCTCTCGCCGCGGCTGCTCTGCTCTACAACATAAGGAATATATGCCATTTAG
>CAYPWI010000445.1:0-2228 GCA_964414395.1 uncultured Ruminococcus sp. | reverse complement strand
GATGGCGGCGTGCGAGGAAGCGGGGGCGGTGTGCGAATTCAAGAAGCTGACCCCGGACGCGCTCGCCAAAAAGGCGGCGGCAAAGTTTTCGAGGGCGGGGTGTTCGATCTCGTATGGGGACGCTAGATTCCTCGCGGAGGAATGTGAATGTTCTCTCACGACCTTGCAGATAGAGATCGAAAAGCTGTGCAGCTATAAGCAAAACGGCGAGATCACCCGTGCCGATATCGAGGCTCTGGTGCCGCGCAACATAGATACTAGAATATACGATCTCGCGAAGGAGCTGTTTGCGGGAAGGAAAAGCTCGGCGCTGCATATCCTTGACGATCTGTTTATACAGGGCGTCAGCCCGACCTATATCCTGACGGCGCTCTCGGGGCATTTCGTCGATCTTTACCGCGCGAAGCTCGCTCGGCAGGCGAAAAAGTCCTCCGCGGACGCGGCGAAGGATTACGGATATTACGGCAGAGCGTTCGTTATGAACAACGCGTTCGGCAGTGTCGGAAAACTGTCGCTCGATTATCTCAAGGGCTGTGTGGCGATACTTTATGATACCAACCGTCTGCTGAATTCCTCAAGATCCGACCAGCGGACGCTTATCGAACAGGCGATGATCGAGATTTCGGCGCTCAAGAAATAACAGATCATGATAAAGATAAAACAAGCGGTGATAGTGGAGGGAAAGTACGACAAGATACGGCTTTCCAATATCATTGACGCGGTGATCATCCCCGTTCACGGGTTTTCGATCTACAAGGATAAGGAGACCGCCGCGCTTATACGGGAGCTTTCGCGCAAGACCGGTATTATAATCCTCACGGACAGCGACAGCGCGGGAGCTCGGATAAGAACGCGCATACGCGAGATAGCGCGTGGGGGCGAGGTCATCAACGTCTATATCCCCGATATCTTCGGCAAGGAAAAGCGCAAGCGCGAGGCTTCCAAGGAAGGAAAGCTCGGCGTGGAGGGGATAGCCGATGAAGTCCTCATAGAGGCGTTCAGAAAGGCGGGCGTGCTCGCCGAGGGCGTTCCCGAAAAAGCGGCAAAGGGAGAGCCGATAACAAAAGCCGATCTGCTCGATCTGGGGCTTGTCGGCGGCAGCGGCTCGGCTGTGAAGAGAGCGGAGCTTCAAAGGAAGCTGGGGCTTCCCGAAAGGCTCTCCGCGAATATGCTGCTGGAAGTCTTGAACGTGATGTATTCGCGCGATGAGTTTGTAACCTTTTGTAATGATTTGTAACCGCTTTGTAACCGAATTGTAACCTTTTTGTGGTAGTTTTTCGGGATCATATGTGGTATAATTTTCTCATAGGATAAATTCCTGAATTTTTACTTACATCAAAGGAGAATTTCACTATGAGAGTTACCAAAACTACCGCATTGATCCTATCCGCGCTGCTTGCCGTCTCTTTGACCGGCTGTAACAGTGAAAAGTCCGAGGATACGGACATATCCGCGCCGATCGGCGAAAGTTCATCAAGCGCGAGTGACGCTTCATCGGAGAACGGCACGAACAGCGCCGATAACTCCGAAAGCTCGGGCAGTGACACAAAGCCGCAGAAGCCCGGCGGAGAGCCGACATTCCTTACCTATCCTGACGGAACGCCCGTTTACACTTCGGAAATAAGCGAGATCTGCGCGGGCAGCGAGTTCGATGGGAACTATGAAACTCTCACACTTGAGCAAGCCGAGCGGCGCGCTAAGGAATGTGAGGGACAATTTAACGTGGATTGCGCGGGTTACGCTTATGGATTTATTCCAGAAAAGGCTCTCAACCGCGTGGACGATCCCGAAATGTTCCAAGATATCGGCGGCGGAGAAAACTACGAATTTCTCGGCGAAGAGGACGAATTATCGAACGATTGTACAAGAATAAAAGTCGGCGATAAGTTCGGGACGCTTACCGTGAAAAGCGCGCAAACGTTTTTCTCGGACAAATGGCTCCTCAAAGAATTTTCAAAAGAGCCGGGAGCGTATTATAACGGCGGCGAGGTAACGTTTGACGGCGAGGTCGAGCTTACGGGATTTGTTAATGTCTGGAAGGATTCCGACTATCAAGGCGCGGGAGGCACTATGGTATTTTATCCCGACGGAGACAGCAGCGTGAAGATCCCCGTAATTCTTGAAAGCGGGTTAGCTCATCAAATGAGGACATTTTCGTCGGGGTGTTTCGGAGACTGGTATTGTGACTTGGGGAATATGTCCGATGTCGGGTGTGACGTGAGCGGTCT
>CAYPWI010000444.1:0-2228 GCA_964414395.1 uncultured Ruminococcus sp. | reverse complement strand
CAGGTTTCTTAACAAGAGACCCGAGAATGAAGGAAAGAAAGAAATACGGTCTCAAGGCTGCACGCCGTGCGCCTCAGTTCTCTAAGAGATAATTTTGCAGTCGGGCAAGATCATCTTTTTCAGGATCGATTTTTACGCAGATCGCGCCCAAGAGCTTCCGCTTTTGGGCGCGTTTTTTTATTTTAGTTTTTAACGAAGCATTTGGAGGTATTTTATGAATAGATCGGTAATTGATGAATATCTGGAGAAGGTATTCGTGATAGTTAATTTGGTCATTACAGGCTCGTGCTGCTGCGCCGCCGTGGTATTCGTGATCCTTCAGAAGATGGGGTACTATCCCACCGTATCACCCACGGCGCTCACTGTTTTCGCGGTGACCTGCGTATTGTATCTGATGATTGGGCTTGCGCTGATCTTCTTTGCGTTCAGGAAAAAAGACGGCAAAAAGAATTTCAACCGTAAAATGATCCCCATCGGTAAGATAGTGATCACGTTTATCGTCCTCATTCAGTGGAACTTCATTCTGTATCTTATCCCGTCACGCGACTTCTGGGCATATTTG
Organism: uncultured Ruminococcus sp.; assembly: GCA_964414395.1. Lineage (GTDB taxonomy): Bacteria > Bacillota > Clostridia > Oscillospirales > Ruminococcaceae > CAG-115. The sequence goes on along the minus strand of CAYPWI010000444.1, from coordinate 1,666 downwards.
TTCTTCTTCCTGCTGCTGCCGTCGCTGTTCCTCGACTACAAAATGTCAAGCTTGATAGCGGGCGGGCTTATCGCTTCGCTTATTATATGCTGGGTAAAGCGCGGCGAGGAGATCCTTCCCGTGAACAACGAGATGTTTATTCCCGAAATGGTTCTGAGAATAGTGGCGGTGGCATTAAGCTGCGCTGCCGTTATCCTGATAACCTTCCTCGCGGGGCATTATCTCGTAAACGCCAAGAAGGCGGAGGTGGAAGCCAGCAACAACAAGGTAAAGGAAGTGTTCGGCAAGCTTGCGGAGATCTCCAAAGAGCTTGTCGAGTCAAGCAGTGTTCTGGCGAACATCTCGGAGACCGAGAGCGCTTCGGCGCAGCAGCTGTCCGCCTCAAGCGCGTCCCTGCTCGAGAAGAGCAATATGATGTATACGGACGCTTGTTCTTCCCGCGACAACTTTGAACAGCTCAATTCAAACCGCGATATACTTAACGAGAAAATGCTTCTCGTAAACGATTATTCTCAAAAGCTGCTTGAAGAGACCGCCAAAAACGAGCGGGACGTCGGCAGATTGGTCGAGAACAACGGGGCTGTTATGGCTTCAACGGAGAAGACGCAAAAAGCGTTCAAGAGGCTTGCAAAAGATATAAACGGCGTGCTTACTCAGCTCGGAGCAATAAGCAGCATCGCTTCTTCCACGAATTTGCTGGCGATAAACGCGTCTATCGAAGCCGCTCACGCGGGAGAACGCGGTAAGAGCTTCGCTGTCGTGGCGGGCGAGATACGCGATCTCGCTACGCGTTCACAGAAGACCGTAAGCGATATACAGAACGTCATCAAAAACGTCACCGAGAGCATCAAGGAAATGACCGAGGTCGTCTCCGACAACTCGGAGAAGCTGGATCTGCAAAACGATTCCATTATGAGCATCTCCAATGAGATCGAGAATATGGTCTCCTCGCTCAAGAGTTCGATAAGCGCTATCAACGAGATGAACAGCTGCCTTGACGAACAAAATCAGCTTATCGTCAGCAACAGCGCGATAAACGACAAGATCTCCGGCTCCGTCGAGCAGGAAAACAAAGAGTTCGTACAGATAGATCAGATGATAAGCGGCAACGCTTCCAACTCAAAGGAAATGGCAAATCAGGTGGACAGTCTGAAAAATATGGTCATCAAGATGGAAGCGCTTCTCACCTGATCCGAGGGTCGGGGCGGAGAGACCGCGCACATTTCGGCGTTATTAAAAGAACATTCGCAAAACGAGGGGCTGTAAAAAAACAGCCCCCTTTTTTCCGCTCGGCATGGACTAACCGTCGAAGGACAAAAAAGAGGACTGCTTTTTTACAGTCTCTTTTGTTAAGTTGACCCATAATTTTCAGTAATGAAAGTAATAGTCGAGCCAAAAAGCTCTTTGCAGAGCCGATTTTGCTGATTTTATATGCTGGCTGTATATTACGTGTTAAGTTATATCATCAACAAAAAGCTTGACCTGAATAAAGGAATTGATTGCTGTATTACTTAAATTGTCGAAAGTTACGGGTTGACAATATCCGCATAAAGTGATATAATAATTCAGACGGCAAGTGAATGGCATTATAAAAACGTGAGCAAGGGGGGCAAGTTTGAAAACACGAATTAAACAGCCCACCGAAAAAAGGGCGCACGAAAGCAAG
>CAYPWI010000443.1:0-2232 GCA_964414395.1 uncultured Ruminococcus sp. | reverse complement strand
TTTTAACAATAAACTACCTGCTCTTTTTCCGTCAAAATACGCAGATCGCGCCCATCGCTTATGACCGCGATATTTCCGTTGAACGATGTCGCGCAAAAGCTCTCGCAGCCCGCGCTTTTCAGCCGCTCGATGACCTCGGTCCTCGGGTGTCCGAAGGTGTTGTAGACGCCTGTCTCGAAGACCGCGATATTCGGCGAGACCGCTTTGAGGAATTCGTATGTGCTCGCCCCCGCGCTGCCGTGATGCCCGACCTTGAGCACGTCAGCCGCGAGATCGGCTTTGTTATCAACAAGATCGAGTTCTCCGGGACGCTCGAGATCTCCCGCAAACAGAAACGCGTTCCCGCCGTGAACGAATCTCGCGACGATCGATAAATTATTGAGTTCGTTATAGTCGTCATAAATAGGCGCGGCTATCTCCAGAACCGAGTTATCTCCAAGCGGAAGCACATCTCCGCTTTTTACATAGCCGCGTTTAACATTATTAAGCTCCAGAGCAGCATTAAAAAAACTGTAATTCATCGTCCTCGGGATCATATCGTCGGGGATATCCGCCATCAGCAGTTCGCCCACAGAAAAAAAAGGAAGTATCTCCGTAAATCCCCCGAAATGATCCGCGTGAGGGTGCGTCAGGATCACATAGTCCAGCCGTTCGATGCCGAGAGCCTTAAGCGCTCCCGTTATCACATATCCCGACTGAACACCGCCGCCGTCGATAAGAACGTTATGCGTCTTTGTCATAATAAGCGAACAGTCGTTCTGCCCAACGTCGAGAAAGTAAACCGCCGCTTCCCCGTCATCAAGCTCCGCATACGGCTTGAACCCCATTCCTATGGGCGTGAGAGCCGCGTTCGCTCCGGGCATTGGGATATGGATAAACGTCTTGTTCAGCAAAAGGACCACCGTAACGGCTATCACGGCGATCCTGCATATGTCCTTTATCTTCTCAATCCTGCGTCTGAGCTTTCGCCGATCATAATTAGTCATCGTTTCTTCTTACCCTCGGGCTTCCTGCCGCCTTTTCCGTTATTCCCGCCTTTAGAACCATTTCCGCGCCGATCGTTCGCCGAATGTCCGCCCTGCTTGGGAGCGTTCTTATCGGGCGGGATAAGGCAGTCTCTGCCCGTGCCGATGAGATCGCGGCGCTTCGCGATAGTCAGCGCCTTTTCGACGAGCGCGCGGTTCTTCGGAAGAAAATACTGTAAAAGCGCCCGCTGCATCGCCTTCTCTTCGTAAGTGCGCGGTACGAACACGGGCTCTAGGGTATACGGATCAAGTCCCGTATAGAATATCGCCGTGGAGATGGTCCCGGGGGTGGGATAGAAATCCTGTACCTGCTCGGGACGGATATTGTGCTTCTTCTCGAATAACGCCAATTCTATAGCGTCGTCCAGCGTACAGCCCGGGTGCGAGGACATCAGATAGGGCACAAGATATTGCTCCTTGCCGCATTTTTTTGTGGAAGCGTAAAATCTCCGCTCGAATTCCTCATAAACCTCGATATGCGGCTTCCCCATGTAGTCGAGAACGCGGTTGCTGGCGTGCTCGGGCGCGACCTTAAGCTGACCGCTGACGTGGTTTTCCACCAGCTCGTCCAGAAACGCGCCGTTCTTCTCCAGCAGCAGATAATCGAACCGTATGCCCGAACGGATAAATACGCGCTTTACTTTCTTTATGGAGCGCAAACGCCGCAGCAGCCTGATATAATCGCTGTGGTCGGCGTTGATGTTCTTGCAGGGCGTGGGCGCAAGGCACTTTCTCCCCTTGCACAATCCGTGCTCCTCTTGGTTCTCGCAGGACGGGTGACGGAAATTCGCCGTGGGACCGCCCACATCGTGGATATAGCCCTTAAAGCCGGGCTTTTCGGAGAGCATCACAGCTTCGTTATATACCGAATCCTCGCTTCTCGTCTGGACGTGTCGCCCCTGATGAAGCGCTATCGAGCAGAAGTTGCAGAACCCGAAACAGCCGCGGTTATGCGTTATGGAAAACTCGATCTCCCGTATCGCGGGAACGCCGCCGTCCTTCTCGTACATCGGATGATAGGCGCGCATATACGGCAGCTCGTAGGCGTAGTCGAACTCCGCCTGTGTTACGGAACGCTGCGGCGGGTTCTGGACTAACATCATCTTCCCATGCCGCTGAATGACGGTCCGACCGTATACCTCGTCCTGCTCGTCATACTGCTTGCGGCAAGCCTTGGCGTATGCCTTTTTATTCTCGCGGACTATCT
>CAYPWI010000442.1:1195-2240 GCA_964414395.1 uncultured Ruminococcus sp. | reverse complement strand
AATCAAGCCGTCTGTTCTTATTGTGATGTGATATATTATGAAAGAAAGTATTTGGCTCTGTGAATGGGATAAAGCCCCCAAGCACCTACAAAATTATCTTTACGAGGGAAGAATATTTTGTTTTGAATTCGATAAAAGCACATATTGCTTCGGTCGGATAATGGCAAAGACGCTTCGCGGGCATATTGCCGAGATTTTTTCTTATACCTCTCCCCTGCCCGAAATATCCGAGAATATGATATTATCGGTAAATCGTATCGGCGTATTTGTTCTTGATACCGAAAATTTATTTATGCGGAACAAAAAGCATAATTTCCGTGTAATCGGAGATCAAAGAAATTATTGTCCGAAAGATGCGGATGATATAGAATTCCGTTTGGGAACAGTAAATAAAAAAGTTGATCTTTTCGGTAATGTGAGCGAGATATCCCAAAAGGAAGCTGATAAACTTCCGCCGTTTTCTCCAATGGACGAGGATGAATTAAAGGCGGCGATCGCGCCTGTTATCGGAAAAGAATTTATTCCCGCAAAATCCAAAAAAAAAAAAGCCCGATCTAGAAATATGGGGCTGGGAAAAAAGCCGCGGACTATGCTCAGATATCTTGAAGCGGGACAGATCTTCTGCTTTAAATTCAATGAAAGCAAATACCGCTTCGGGCGGCTGATGACGAAATGCTGCGTCGGGCATATCGCGGAATTCTTTGATCACACATCAAGCGTTCCTGAGATAAACGCGGAGATCTTGTCAAAATGCAAACGAGTTTCAGTGCAGATAATTGACAGCTACGGTTTATTCGATAAAAAATCCGAGGGCGAGTGGCGAATTATCGGGATTTGCGGAAATTATATCCCGTCAGAAATCGAGGATATCAGATTTTATATGGGCGTGGGAAATGATATGAGAATAGTTGATTTTTTCGATCATGAGACAAAAGCTTTCAAAGAAGACTCGAAAAAATATACTCCGCTTACTCCTCGCGGCTAATATCAAATAAAAACGGAGCTTTCAAAAATCTCGCCCGTCTCTTCGTTTTTAAGATGCGTC
>CAYPWI010000442.1:0-1185 GCA_964414395.1 uncultured Ruminococcus sp. | reverse complement strand
CGAAAAAAATTCGCGATTTTTTCTTGATATAAAATATAATATTTATTTAATTGCGATACTATTTATAAATAAAAACTATATTAAAAAAACGAATTAGATAAATTATTTTAATAAAAAATCAAAAAAATAGAATAAATGTTGATTTTTTTTACAAAAAAGGTTGAAATTTATAATTTAATTTGGTATTATATAAATGATAACAAAAGTTTCTGCATTTGCGGAAAAATATTTTGAAAGGAAATTGTTATGAACTCTTCAAAGAAAACCGTTAATGCGGCTGCTGAAAGCAAGACCGCAGCAGTAGGCACAACGGCAAAGGCTGCCGTAAAAGCGGAACCAAAGCCCGTAGTCGAAAAGAAAGCACCCGCTGAAAAGCCCGCTGCCGAGAAGAAGACCGCAAAGGCTGCAAAGCCCGCGACGGAAAAGAAGACTGCCGCAAAGGCTGCAAAACCCGCAGCGGAAAAGAAGACCACCGCAAAGACCACAAGATTCGCGGCGGAAAAGAAGACCGCTGCCGCAAAGAAGCCCGCAGCGAAAAAGACCGATAAAACTGCAAAGGCTGCAAAGACAACAGCGGCAAAAACAACTAAAACCACTAAGGCTGCCGCAGATAAAAAGGCTGCGCCCGCAAAGAGACCCGGAAGAAAAGCAGTCGTTAATATCGGTTCTATCTGCACAAAGACAGAAAAGAAGATCTCCAAGACCAAGGCTGCCGCTATCAAGGAAAAGATCGCTGTTGATATAGAGGTCTGGGGATTTGAGGACGGCTCCAAGAAGATGTATATCGAGGTCAACAACGGAAAAGCGACCGTTTCTCCTCACACCTATGACGCAAAGGATTTCCGCATCTCTCTCAGTGTAGCGAACGCTGCCGCGTTTGTTGACGGGAAGATCACTTTGAAGGATCTGCTTGACTCCGAGGACTTCTACGCCGAAGGAAATATAGCGAAGGCTATAAAGCTTGCGTCTATTTTCTGATTATAAAAACTCGATAAAGAAAAACCGCGCGGATGCAATATCTGCGCGGTTTTGTTGTCTAATGTGAATTATTTGTTCAACTTTAAAAAAATTATTAAATAATGGCAACATTTTTCGTCAAAAATCACCAAAAGGCGGCTCCCTTTTGCTGCTAATACTAAATTTCAATAAAAGGTGGACAAATTGGTAAAATAGTGGTATAATAAA
>CAYPWI010000441.1:0-2241 GCA_964414395.1 uncultured Ruminococcus sp. | reverse complement strand
CTTGAATTAGGACACAAGCTTTACCATTATTCATACGGCTTAAAGCCTTTTCCACAAAGATGAATCCTTTGCCCGGCGCAGAATAAGGAGGATTAAGCAAGAATACATCAGCAGGGAATTTCTCTCCCTTTTTTTCGCCTTGTTCGTATGTTCCGCTGAATTTTTCGAGACTATCCACATTGAGTATAGTTGCAGAGCCGTCTTTCATCAAAATCATATTCAGAACGGCGAGAAGATATATGTCGGGACGTATTTCGCAGCCCAAAAGCTGATACCTTTTGATATCCGAAACCTTGTCGACATATTTTTGAGGACTTGATTTGTACCTTTGTTCGGCGTCTTTCAGCATAAGTTTCATAGCTGAAATAAGAAAGCCGCCGGAACCGGCTGCATAATCCCATACATAGCTATCCATATTAACTTCTGCCAACTTAGCCATAAATTCTGTAACATACCGCGGAGTAAGCACGACATCGTTTCTTTCGCCATCAGGGATATCGACCCATTCGTTTAGAACATTAAACAGTTTTCCCGTAAAGTCAAGATGTTCAGCAGATATGAATGTTGGCATAATATTCTGCTCAACTTCCCTATATACTGTTTTAAGTCGGCTTTCAATTCTGCTGGTATCCTTAACTTTCCGAGGCTTTTCCAAATTTGAATGAAGCAGCACTCTTTCAAGCGTATTTTTAATACTTTCCAGCTTATCGGCAGGCAGGCTTTTTTCCTCAAGAAAATCGGCTACTTTATTGTAAATAATATATCCATCATGAGTTTTTCTTCCCTTATCGCCTTTAAGATCACCGGTCGTAAGGCTATTGACCAAAACATTGCCTTCATCATCTTTCACGCCAAGTCCCGCCATTATCATTGCAGCGATCAATTCAACTCTATCTCCGACTGCAATATGCAGGTCATCGTGCATAGTCTGATTTAAAGTCTTTAAATTTGCTTCAATCGTATTTTCAAATTCAAATGCCATTTTTTCCCGCTCGGCATCTGTCAGCAGAATGTCTTTCAACTTAAGAGAAAGTGCATTTCTGTTTTCCGCAGCAAGAAAGCTCAAATCGGTATATTCGCCTATTTTCTTGGGTACACCGAAGTTTTTCTTGGAAATAAGCCATGCAGACACTTCATATACTATATCGGTGCCGCTCTTGTATCCATTGATACCGATCGCTATAATTCTGTTATAGTTGTCCGCATACTTAAATATGGCAGTAGCATAATGTACAGCACCATTAACAGCGTAATTGCTGATATTCGACAAATTGCTTGTTCCATCTTTCTTTTTGTTGAGCGGTTCGCCGTTTTCTCCTGCCGTTATAAGATTACCTTTGATACCTTTACATTCGATCATTATCGGTACTCTTGCGCAATCAATGTCGATAAAGAGTTTGATATCAGGGTAATTGCCGCCCTTGCCGCCTTTTTTTGACTCCTCTGTTTTTAGTGCATCATCTATTTCCGGATCCATTTGCTCGGTTTTAGTTAAATATTGTAAATTATTAGCTTCTAAAAACCTTTTTGCCCAATCCTCGATCTGTTCCTCAATACTTGAAGTATTTTTCTTTGACATAACGACACCCCATAATGATCTTTAGATCAATCAACATCTCTTCAAAAACTATTAAAGCCACTCAGAGCGATCTTGAGCGGCTTTATCTTTGGAGCTGGTGAACGGACTCGAACCCCCGACCATGTGCTGTTGATAAGGAGATCAAATCCGTTCGTTAATATTCGCTTTACAGTGCCGTTTGTTGGTGCTTATGCCGCCTCGGGAACCAAAGCGTCCAGCTTTCCGACGAACCTGTAAAAAATCTCGATCTGCTGATAGGTTCTGCCGTCGTCCGATTTTTCCTTGTGGTGAACGATGATCTTGTCAATCAGCTCGTTCAGTATCGCCGCGTCGAGCTTTTCCACATCGGTGTACTTGCGGATAACATTTATAAACTTAGCCGATGAATCCGCACCGCGTTTCAGTTCGTCAAGCTGCGCCGTTAAGTCGGGAAGCGTTTTCCGGATATCCGCCTGTTCGGCTTCATATTCCGCGGTCATAAGCTCGTAGCGGCTGTCGGGGATTTTCCCGAGCGCGTTGTCCTCGTACAGCTTGCACAGTATTCGGTTCAGCTCGTCACAGCGACGCTGCTTTTGTCCGTACTCGCCTTCAAGCCGTTTCATTGTTTTATCGGTCATCGACTTGTATTTGCTCCCGAGAAACTCCGCGAATTTCTTGCTGTC
>CAYPWI010000440.1:0-2246 GCA_964414395.1 uncultured Ruminococcus sp. | reverse complement strand
TATGATAATGCATATGGGAGGGCGGATAAAAATCTAAACAGGAAATAAGAATTCACAAAGATCAATCGTCTTCTTGCGAAATCTGAACTGCCTTTTACAATAAGTAAAGATGATAAAGGCAATTATGTGATATTGGAATATAATGACGATGGTTCGGACGACACCGATGAAAAATAAGGAATTCTGCGTTTTTCACGATTCACAGTCTTCTACATATAACATAGAGAAAGAGTCTTCGCACAGAGTTTTGTGCGGAGGCTCTTGCTTTTTACCGTATAGTGCTTAGTTAAAGTTATAAATTATTATTTGGTACCTGACAACGAAATAAGGACTATCCGAAATGGATCGTCCAATCAAAAAAGGAGGATACCAATATGTATAAAACGGTAACAGAGTTTTCTATTGGCAGAAAAGCACTTATGAGGTCCGAATATGATCGTTTTGATCGGATCTCAATGACAGACAGCGCAGATAAGACGGACGTAGATCCGGCAGAGATGATAGCCTCGATAATTGCGGTTATCATTGAGAAGGAGGCGGATATATGAGCACCAAAGCTGTGGTGTATGCCCGTTTCTCCAGCGACAACCAGCGTGATGAAAGCATAGACGCGCAGCTCCGCGCCATTCACAAATACGCTGACGACAACGACATAGAGATCATAGATGAGTATATCGACCGCGCCAAAACAGGCACAAACGCTGACAGAGAAAGTTTTCAGGCGATGCTGAACGATTCACAGTATGGGGAATTTTCATTGGTGATCGTTTACAAATTGGATAGATTTGCGCGAAACCGCCTTGACAGCGCAATAAGCAAGGAGCGCCTGAAATCCAACGGTGTGCGGGTGGTCTCGGTTCTGGAGCACTTCGACGATTCCCCGGAAAGCATAATCACCGAGGGATTGCTCGAAGCCATGAGCGAATATTATTCCGCAAACCTGTCGCGCGAGGTCATGAAGGGCACGAAAGAGAACGCCCTTGCTTGCAAGCACACGGGAGGTAAGCCGCCGCTTGGCTATGATGTCAACGATGACAAACACCTTGTTATAAATGATGCCGAGGCGGCTCACGTCAGATTCATCTTTGATTCCGTTATCAACGGCATGACCTATAATGAGATCATTTCAAGGCTCAACGAGATGGGAGCGAGGACTAAGAGAGGCGAGACATTTGGCAAAAATTCCCTAAACGCTATCCTAACAAATGAGAAGTACACGGGCGTATACCTATATAATATAAGCGCTTCCAAGGATTCCCGAGGAAAGCGAAACAGCCACAAGCACAAGGACAAAGACAGCATAATACGCATTGAAGGCGGTGTTCCGCAGATAATCAGCAAAGAACGGTTTGACGCGGTTCAGGTCATTATGGCGAGAAGAAAAGCGCTCGACCACACTAAATCTTCGGCAAAGGAAAATTACCTGCTGTCCGGAAAAGTGGTCTGCGGGATATGCGGGAACGCATATTGCGGGAACCGCCAGAAGAACAGTCACGGTTATCTGTATGTGACCTACCGCTGCAATACGCGCACACGCAAGGGCAGCGTGGGCTGTACCAACAAGGAGATCAACCGCGACAAGCTCGAAAAGTATGTGCTGAAGCTTCTGGCAGATGTTCTGTTCGACGAATCGCGTATTTCCGCTGTGATCCGCGAGTATAACAAGGCAGCCGAGGAGAATCTTGAAGGCGGCAGATCGGAGCGCAAGCAGCTGAAGAAGTCCATCAAGAAGACGGAACAGGAGATCGAGAATATCATAGCCGTTATCGCTTCCACCGGTTCGGCTGCGCTTGCCGCCGCTCTCAGTGCAAAGGAAAAGGAGCTTTCGGCTCTTAAATACCGCCTTGACACTCTGAAACGTGAAAGCACGGAACTCGATCTCGACGAGAAGCAGATTAAACGAGCCTTCAACTACGGAAAAGAACTTCTGCTCTCGGGCAAACTCCCCAAGATACGGCAGCTCATAAATCTGTATGTGGATAAGATATACATATACCCCGACAGCGTGAGCGTTGTCCTCAACGTCCTTAACAGTATTCAGGTAAACGCAGATGATGAAACTCTCCAAAAATTGGAAAAATCATATCCCGACGCTTTGAAGATACGAGAGGACAGACCGAGAAAGGACATTATCGACATAGACTAGTGCCCTGTTCGGACATACTTGTTTTGGTGAACTCTCTGGCTTGACACAGAGAGTTTTTTGGATAAATTCCCCAGATCAATTTTGGGTACAAAAAACTCTC
>CAYPWI010000439.1:0-2251 GCA_964414395.1 uncultured Ruminococcus sp. | reverse complement strand
ATCTTTGAAAGTATATTCATCCCCATAATAATTATACAATACCGCACCATTCTTTATAGCTTTCACCCCATTGCTTATTATGTATTCCTCTTTGCCTGAATTCCAAAATAGCTTTTTTATCTCGCTGCTGTTATATACTGCGACATAATCATCTGTATGATAAAGATAATTATAAACGGGATACGAATTGTCAGTATAAGCAAAACGGTCATTTAAAAAATCGTAAAACCAAAAACAGTTACTCGCAGAACCCGAGAAATAATCGTTGCAAGAGATAATTCCACTTTCATGATAACCTAACGTTGATCCAGAGGAACCGCCAAATTTATTGGAATATGGATTGCTATTCCTACATCTCATCATTACATCGGTATCCGCAACACCGCTTGTCAACAGTTTGCTTTTTTCCGAATAAGGCACAGTCCAGTTGTTTGACGTTTTGTCAAACACGCCAAAATAAGTACTATCTCCCGAAAAACTTTCTTCTTTTTTAATATGCAGCTCATAATTGCCAATTGTGCAAAACAGCGTTGTGTCATCATATCCAAAAACAGGCTTTGTCTTACTGTTTTTTTCTGCCTCTTCTTTGGCAAGGAGATCCTCAAATTCCTTAACAACTTGTTCTGAACGAGTATAGATTATAGGCTCCGTCGATGAAACAGATGTTTCACTATATGTTTCTGAACTGTCAATGCTCGTAAAAGAGAATACATCCGACAAATTGTCAATATATGTAGATGATGGTATTTTCGACGAATTTTCAATTGTACTTGATTTGTCAGACCTAACGTTCTCGCTGACATTTACCTTACCTGTATCAGAAGCTGAACAGCCGCTTAATAAAGCCAAACCAAGGCTTAAAACCGCTATTTTCCTAATGAATTTCGCTTTCATTCGTCAATTTCCTCCAAAAAAGTATCTTTTCTTTCTCAATTATATCACACATTTTTCATATTGTCAAGTGATTTTTAACTATACAGTTCATTTTTTAATCATATAATATGTTGTACAATAATACTAAGAGGTGATTTTTGTGCATTATGTTGATTACAAGGCGGTCGGGAAACGCATAGCGGACAGACGCAGGGAACTCGGTCTTAAACAATGGCAGGTCAATGAAATGGCGGGGCTTTGCAATAACTATATATCTAATGTGGAACGCGGAGCTACTGTAATAAGCATTGATGTTTTGATGAAAATATGCACTGTATTGAACACCACTCCGAACGCACTTCTTCTTGGCACAGTCACCGACGAAAAAAACGACTATGTGCGATCGATCACCGACCGCCTCCGCCAAATGTCCTCCAAGCAAGCCGCCCTTGCGTTAAGCCTTATGGACTGGATCCTCTCGCAAAAATTGGAATAAAAAAATCCCCCTCAAAGAGGGGGACTTCTTTTTGAACTTAATTAAAACCCGAGGTATCGATTCGGTTGAGCGCGCGCTTGAGCTTCGCTTCCGCGAGTATCAGCGCCTTGTCGTCGTTGCTGAGTTTGGCGTTGTTTATGCGCTCCTCGGCTTCCGACTTCGCGTGATTTGCGCGTTCTACGTCGATCTCGTCAGCCCATTCGCAGGTCTGGACTAAAATGACGGTCTTCTCTTTCGATACCTTGATGATCCCGCCGGAGGTCGCGGCACGACGGAACTCGCCGTTCTGCATTATCCTCATCTGCCCGATACCGAGCGCCGCGCAGTAGGGCTCGTGTCCGTTGAGTATACCAACGTCGCCGACCGTCGTGCGGACGATTATCTGCTCGGTCTCGCCATCAAAGACGGTCTTTTCCGGCGTGATGATCTGTAACTTAAACGGAGTCATTCTTTTCTCCTTATTTAAAATTGCGGCTTTCCGCACCGTTCGCTTCGCTCACTCGCCCGCACTTGAAGGCTTCGCTTTGCTTCGCCTTCAAGTGCCGTGCGGAAAGCCGCGTTTATTAACGCTTTTTCACGTAACGGCTTTTACAGAAACTGCATTTAATTAGTTACCCTTTTTGGCTTTTTCCACAGCCTCGTCGATAGTTCCCACGAACAGGAACGCCGACTCGGGCAGATCGTCATGCTTGCCCTCGATGATCTCCTTGAAGCCGCGGATAGTCTCCTTAAGAGGAACATACTTGCCCTCATAACCGGTGAACTGCTCCGCAACGGAGAACGGCTGCGACAGGAAACGCTGGATCTTTCTGGCGCGTGCTACCGTGAGCTTATCCTCATCGGACAACTCGTCCATACCGAGGATCGCGATGATATCCTGAA
>CAYPWI010000438.1:0-2255 GCA_964414395.1 uncultured Ruminococcus sp. | reverse complement strand
ACCCATCAGCCAGAAGAAGAATATCAGTATCGCAAGGATCAGAAATACGACCAGAATACCGGTGATCGTGATTATACCGACGCTTCCCCAATAATCGCCGTCGTGAAATTGTTCGGCGGCCGTACCGTAACCCTGAAGCCTGTCGATGACTCCTCCGCTCTCAGCGAGCAGACCAAACGCAGTGTTCATGCAATTACTCCTTTGTGTGACCCGATAACTCGGGATTATTTTAAAAATCATTATAATTATACAATATTTTCCGAAAAATTTCAACCGTTTATTTACATTTTTTCATACAAATTTTAACGAATTTTTTCGGCAATATGTACAAAAAAATCCTCAATAATTATATTTTTATTACAAAGTTGAGTATCTCACTCAGATCTTTACCAATAAAAACGCAGTCATACTCCGAAAAGTCGTCGGTCGTCCCCGTAAGCACCGCCGCGAGATCCACTCCCGCCGCTTTTGCTGTGCGCGCGTCAACTAAGCTGTCGCCGACGTACAAAACCTCGCGCTTATCGGCTCCCAGCGCTTCGATAGCCTTAAACAGTCCCTCGGGATCGGGCTTCGCCGCGGCGACATCCTCACCGCCTACAACGGCTCCGACAAGCTTTTCCGCGTCAAATTTACGCAAGACTGCGTCGATCCTGTAATGGAATTTTGTGGTAACGATCCCCGTCTTTATCCCGAGACGCGATAACTCACCGAGCACTTTCATCGTATCGCCGTAAAGCACGGTGTTGTCAGTCATTACCAGATCGGCTTTTTCTCGGAACAGCTCCGCGAACCGCGCCGCTTTGCCGTCATCGGGGTCTCCCGTCAGCGCGTGAAACGTTTCCTTAAGCGTAAGCCCTACCGTTTTTCTGATCTCGCCGACCGATCTTTCCTCAAACCCTAGCCTCGCCAGCGCGTAATTCGCGCTTTGGACGATGCCGTTCGTGCTGTCGCCCAGCGTGTAGTCAAAATCAAAGATGACCGCCTTATACATCAGCTCCCAAATCCTCCGTCAACACCCAATACCTGTCCTGTTATAAATCGATTTTCGGCAAGAGCGCGCACCGCCCGAGCCACCTCCGACGGCTCTCCCAAGCGGCAGAGCGGCGTTTCATCGGCGAGCTCTTGCAATTCTTCCCCGCTTAAGTGCGCGGAATTCATCGGGCTGTCGATAACTCCCGGGGCTACGGCGTTCACGGTTATCCCGGAGGGTCCCAGCTCCTTTGCCAGCGCCTTCGTAAAGCCGATAACGCCCGCTTTCGCGGCGGAATACGCGACCTCGCAGGACGCGCCGCAGACTCCCCAAACCGAGGAGATGTTCACAATCGCGCCTCTTTTGCGATTAACCATGGACGGCGCGACTGCCCGCGTGACATTAAATACTCCCGTCAGGTCTACATCTATAATGCGTTTCCATTCCTCAAAAGATGTATCGAGAAACGGCTTTATCAGTGAAATTCCCGCGTTGTTCACCAGAATGTCTATATGCCCGAACGTTTTCAGAACGCTCCCGACCGCTTCATTCACTGAGGTCACATCGGAAACATCCATATGAACGCAGGAGCATTTCAGCTTTTCCTTAAGAAGAATCGCTTGTTCCTCATTGGAATTATAGGTGAATATCACGTCATCGGTCTCGGAGAATTCCTCCGCGATAGCCGCTCCGATCGCTCCCGATCCGCCCGTTATCAAAACGACGCTCACTTGACGGACACCTTGATCTCGCCGTCCTCCGCCGTGATATCGACCTCAGAGAGCACCTTCTCGTTGTTCTCGATAAGCAGCTCGGCGATCTTGTCCTCGATATCGGAGCGGATAACGCGTCTGATGTCGCGTCCGCCGAATTTTCCTCCGTATGCCTTTTTCGCGATAGCCGCGTATACATCATCGGCGATGTTGAGTTTAAGCTTCTTCTCGTCAAGCGGAGATTCAAGCTCACCGAGGTTGAGCTTCGCGATCTTCGCGTAGGACTCCTCAGACAGCGGCGCGAACGCCACTACCTCGTCCACTCTCGCCAAGAACTCGGGGCGCAGGAACTCGCGAAGGCTCTTCATGGCGCGTTCCTTGCTGATCTCGCTCTCGGACTTCGAGAAGCCGATGCTGTTCATACCGTCGGATGAGCCCGCGTTTGAGGTCATGGCGATGATCGTATTCTCGAAGCTTACGTTTCTGCCGTGAGAATCCGTGATCTTGCCCTCATCGAGGATCTGGAGCAGAATGTTCATCACGTCGGGGTGAGCCTTCTCGATCTCGTCGAA
>CAYPWI010000437.1:956-2258 GCA_964414395.1 uncultured Ruminococcus sp. | reverse complement strand
CCCTTTGTTATGGGATTTATCCGTTTGTCATTATTATACCATAAAGGCACACATTTGCCTGCCATAGCATTCAAAAATGGGCAGAATCTGATGTTCCTATTTCAGTCATGCTGCCGGTGCTTTCCAAATACCTTGGACATACGTCTATCAGTGCTACTCAATGGTATCTTAGGCTCACTGCCGAAGTATATCCGCATATTCGTAAAATCTGCGAGACAGAGCTTGGTTGGATGTATGCTGACATTTTAAATTTTTCAACAGAGGATGTTGAAGATTTCGATGATTAAACCGACTGATTTTGCACGTGCTCTTTCCGGCTATTTTTTTGAATATCTTCCCATTCAAAAAGGACTTAGCGAAAACACGATCCATTCCTACAGGGATTCCATGTCAGTTTTTCTATCTTACTGCGAAAACGAGTGTCATCTGAAACGTGAGAAGATAGAGATCAAGGATCTTGGTCGTGAATTGGTGGAAGGATTCCTTAATTGGCTTGAACAGCAAAAAGGGAATTCAACAGCAACAAGAAATCAACGACGGATAGCGTTGAATAGTTTTTTCAAATACTTGCAGTATGAAAGTCCGGAACATGTGCTACTTTGCCAAACGATCTGCTCCATTCCAAAGAAAAAGCATAGGAAGCAAACGATACGGCACCTTTCTGTTGAAGGAATAAAGGCAATACTTGAACAGCCAAATCAAAAAAGCCGCAGTGGTAGAAGGGATTTTACCATATTGTGTTTGATGTACGAGTCGGGCGCGAGAATATCGGAAATTGCCGATCTGCACATTGGAGATTTGTGTTTGGATAAAAAATGCGCACTTGTACGTCTGCATGGAAAGGGGAAAAAAGTGAGGACTGTTCCGCTTGTCTCCAACATTTCATCTATGATGAGTAGGTATTTACGGGACGAGAAGCAATATAGAGCTTGCCAAAATGACGAGCCTCTATTTTGCAACCGGTTTAAAGAAAAGCTGACGCGCGCCGGGATCACATACATATTCAACAAGTATGTCAATGCGGCTAAAAATGATAAACCGGAACTTTTCCCGGAAAAAGTATACCCTCATATATTTAGGCACAGTCGAGCAATGCATTGGCTTGAAGCTGGGATTGACCTTCAATATATAAAAGACCTGCTTGGGCATGTGAGCCATACAACTACAGAGGTATACGCGCAAATCAATACGGAAATGAAACGTAAAGTTCTGGAAAGCATTCAATCTTCAGAGCATTCGCTTGAGGACTATCCATCTTGGACGGAAGATAAAAGCCTTATGGGATGGCTTGAAAGTTTCCGT
>CAYPWI010000437.1:0-946 GCA_964414395.1 uncultured Ruminococcus sp. | reverse complement strand
ATCTGCTCACCACTGCCACCCATCATTGAATTATGATATTTATTCGTTGCCTTGGGTTAAACTCAAAAAATTCAAGGAATTATGCAAAGCCGACAAGTAAAAATTGTCGGCTTTGTAAGAATTAAGGAGAATTGCTTTACATTATTTTTGACTTTTCATTATTTGTATTTCCTTGAGCGACCGCCCTAATTTTTTTGAAAAGAAAAAAACACTAACAAGGGAGAACTCTGCCCTGTCGGTGGACTAAGGGTTGGTTCACTATGGACCAACAATGTTAAGTAGTCAATTTAAATTTTATTATTCTGGGAAAGGAAGTTTTTTATGCCTTACATCAACTTTTCGGAAGATGATCTCTACCGCGCGAACAATGCCGACTTGGTTGCGTATCTCGGTGGTCGCGGCGAGCGCGTGAAGCGGGTTGGCTCGACGTATCAGTATATCTACACGGACGGCTCGGGAACGCATGACAGCGTGACGATCTACGGCGGCAAGTGGTATGATCACAAGAACCGGCGAAGCGGTTACGCGGTCAAGTTTTTGCAAGAGTTCCTTGATTTTTCTTTTCAAGATTCCGTGATCGAACTTCTTGGCGGGCATTGCTCAGCACAGACGCAGAATCATGTTTCCAGAGAACCGCCGAAGCCAGTTGTCAAGCCCTTTGAACTGCCGGAACCCAACTCGGATATGCGGCGAGTGTTCGCGTATCTGACAAAACAACGGTTCGTAGATCCGCAGATCATATCGCATTTCGCCCACGAACACAAGCTCTACGAGGAAAGCAAATACCACAACGTTGTTTTTGTGGGAACGGACGAGGACGGCGTTCCCAGGGAAGCCTCGGTGCGCTCGACGATCAGCTACGGAAAGACATTCCGCATAACGGTCGCGAGTTCGGATACAAAATACAGCTTCTCTCATTTCGGAAATGACGAGAAGCTGTTTGTTT
>CAYPWI010000436.1:1247-2264 GCA_964414395.1 uncultured Ruminococcus sp. | reverse complement strand
GGCAGACTGTAAATCTGTTGCGTTTCGCTTCGGTGGTCCGAATCCACCCGCGCCCACCAATAAAATTGGATCCCTTTGCGTTTGGCGCAAGGGGATTTTGTTTTATCAAAAGGGGCTGTTCTTTCAGCCCCTTTTTCTACATTCCGCTGCCTTGTATTGCAAGGCACATAATATCCGCCTATATCGCAATGTTTTTTGAAAATTATCCGTACCTCCGATCATCGGCAAAAAGCGCTCCGAACCCGCCCAAGCACGGAATATCCGATCTTGCGGGAAAATTCTATTGACAACATTCCCCGAAAATTTTATAATTATCTTGTAACATTTTTGATTGTCCGACTGTCTAACATTACAGAGGTGATGAAAATGGACGAAGACTTCGGCGAGATCTACAGACTGTACGCTAAGGAGGTGTACCGCTATATCTTTTCGCTCTGCCGCGACGCGGTATTGGCGGAGGACATTCTGCAAAATACCATGCTGAAAGCCTTCGACAATATAGGCAGCTTTAAGGGCGGGAGTTCCGTCAAGACGTGGCTGTGTTCCGTCAAGACGTGGCTGTGTTCCATCGCCCGAAACGATTATTATGATCACCTCAAAAAACACGACAACAAAAACGTTCCCCTTGATGAAGCCATGGACGGCGGTGGCGGGGATCCCGAGAAAAGGGCGCTCTCGGAGCTTTCGGCGGTGGATATATTGAAGCTTGTCCACGCGCTTGAAGAGCCGTTCCGCGAGATCTTCACGCTGCGTTATTATGGGGAACTGAAATTCTCCGAGATCGGGGAAGTGTTCAGGAAAAGCGAGAACTGGGCGCGGGTGAATTTCTTCCGCGCTCGGGAAAAGCTCGCCGAAATGTTGGAAAAGGAGGACTTATTATGAAATGTGAGGTCGTAAGAGACCTGCTCCCGCTATATGACGAGAAGCTGTGCAGCGAGGAGAGCGCCGCGTTGGTGGAAGAACATCTGAAAACCTGTGACGCTTGCCGCTCTCTGCTGGAAAAATTGCCCAAAGCGG
>CAYPWI010000436.1:0-1237 GCA_964414395.1 uncultured Ruminococcus sp. | reverse complement strand
GATATAAAGCCGTTTGTAAAGGTGAAACAAAAACTCCGCAAAAGGATCGTTTTGCTGATAATTCTCGGCGTTGTGCTGCTCGCCGTCCTGGTGCCCGTGGGGTATCTGACGGTAAATCAGATCTTCCACATCAACGGCGGCACCGATTTTCAAGACCTGATATACAGGCACGAGATGAGGGAGTTCGCCGAGATGATAGTCGAGGGGCGCATGGAGGAATACACGCAGCGTTATGCTAACCTGCACATTGGCGACGCTCCCGACGGCACGTCGATCACCTACAGAAGCTTTTATCTTGAAAAGCTGAACGCCGCCTATGAAAAGGTCAAGAAGTATGATCCGCGCATCGGGGAGATGCACTGTGATTATTCAAATCATAATGGGAAAGTTACCAGATGGCTGGATCTTACTCTGGAATTTACGCGCGATAATGGTGATTTGTATCAGGTAAAGATGCTGCCCGGGAATTATGACGGCATCGGTTATGGCGTGCCGGACTGGGACGACCCGCGAAACTTTATGACATTGCCGGAGTTAAGTGACGGAAGATCTTTTTACAGTGTGCTCTCCGGCATTTCGGAGACCGATATCCCCAACGATCTCCGCGAGATACACGCGTATATGAATTTGCTCTATCTCGGCGACGGCGGCGATATTGACCTCTGGATCATCAATGGTTTTGCGCAAAAAACCACACTCGAACCTCTGTCGCTAAAGTACGAAGATAATATGGGGCATTTTATGGCAATACGTTTCGCGCCTTCCGATTATAACGCGGTCTATAACGGCTACGTCGATTTTATGAGTTCAAGCTATACACTTGAATCGGCAGTCGGCAGGAGAGGCTTTGACGCGGAGCGGCAGATGTTCTACTATCCCGTAGTGCTGATAGGCTCCGACGGGGAACAGTCGGCGGGCGTTTCCATAAAGCTCTATTACGACGAATACGGCTTCCACTCGCCGCGCCCGGAGGATATCAAGGGCGTTGCGAGCGGCTCCGATCTCGAAATTAAGCTTGCGGGGATCTTCGGAGGATAAATACAAATTTTCGGATAAAGCGCTTTCCCTAAAAACACTTTATACTTCAAAATGGGGCTGTAAAAAACCAGCCCCCTTTTTGTTTATTCGATCAAATATAACAAATAGCCGCAGCAGCAAACTCTCGTCAACGCATGAACGGCTTACGCCACCTATATTTCGGATAAAGCAGTCGGTGATACATTGGTCATTGAGTTGA
>CAYPWI010000435.1:0-2278 GCA_964414395.1 uncultured Ruminococcus sp. | reverse complement strand
CGAAAAAACGCCCCGAATTTCTGAAAATGATAAGGCTTTGCCGACAGCGGAAAATTGACTTGATCCTCACCAAATCCTTATCAAGATTTGCCCGAAACACCGTGGACAGCCTTAATTACATACGCGAACTGAGAGCCCTTGGAATCGCGGTCATCTTCGAAAAAGAGAACATCAATACCCTTGAAGCTGATACAGAGATGATGCTGACGATTATGTCATGCTTCGCTCAAGCAGAGTCCGAATCGATCAGCAAGAACGTATCTTGGGGAATCCGTCAAAGCTTCAAAATCGGAAATGTGCCTATTCAATACGCGCGGCTACTTGGATACCAAAAGGGAGCAGACGGACTGCCGGAAATCGTTCCCGAGGAAGCGGAAGTCGTCAAGGAAATATACCGGCTCTACCTCGACGGAATGAGCCTAAATATGATCGTCGACAGACTGAATGAAAAAGGTCTGACAACAAAAGGGAGCAATTCGCCGTACAGGAAAGAGGTCGTTCAGCGGATTCTGACGAACGAAAAATACACGGGTGACGCGCTTCTGCAAAAAACTTATGTGACCGATTGCATTACAAAAAAGAGCCGAAAAAATAACGGCGAGTTGCCGATGTACCTTGTGAAGAACCACCATGAACCGATCATATCCCGCGCCGACTTCAATCGAGTTCAAGAAGAAATGGCACGGCGCTCGGCGAAGCGAGTGATTGCAGATAAACTCACCAAGGGTGAACAGGGCAAGTACAGTGCAAAATACGCGCTGTCGGAGCTGCTCGTCTGCGGAGAATGTGGAGCGCATTATCGGCGGGTAACATGGACTGCCAAAGGCTTCAAAGAGATATAGTGGCGGTGCATAAGCAGAATTCAATACGGCAAGAAAAAATGCCACAACTCACCGACCATTGACGAACAGGCACTTCACAAAGCAATAGTCGGCGTAATAAACGAGTTTTGCGAGGTCAAGGATGATGTTGCGGCGGTTCTACGAGAGAGCATCACAAAGGTTCTTGATCCGAATCAAAACGGCAACGTACAAGCGGCACAGCAGCGAATCGACGAACTTGCACATAGCATTGATGAGTTGATAAAGCTCGCGACTGTTCCCGAATCCTCAGAAAGCGCAATGAGCGATATTGCACGATTCAGCGAGGAAATGAAATCGCTTCGGGAGTTCATCGAGAACGAGAAAGCAAGACAGGCGACTACAAAGCAAAGTTCCACCGAACTCGATGCAATCCTTGATCGGCTCGAACACGAGGACTTCAAGCTGACCGAATATGATGATATTATAACACGGCAGCTTATAGAGTGCATAACGGTAGAGGACAAAAACACCATAACAGTGCGGTTCAAGGGCGGATTTGAAATTCGCAAAACGTTAGAGTGACCGCCATTAAACAAGTGAAAGTCAGCCCGGCTTGAAATTCAAGTCGGGCTGATAATTTATATTACAAAAGAAAGGAAGTACCATGGAAGTAGAGATCACACCACAGCTTTATGAGTTGCTCTTGATCCAATCCGCACAGTCCGGATTTACGGTCGAGGAACTCATAGAATTCGCGTTTGGAAATTACATGAAGGAGGTTGACAACTATGCCGAATGAGGAAAAGAAAGGCATCACGGTCAAGATCGACGCTGTGCTTCACGCAGAAGTCCGGCAGTTTTTGGATAGCCATGAAATGACTATGGCAGAGTTTGTCGCGCAAGCGCTTCACGATGAACTTCACCCGCAAATAAGCGCAAAGGAGGATAAGTACATGGGCAACATGAGAACAATGGCATTTCAAGTGCCAGAGGAACTTTTTCAGAAAATAAAGGATTATCTGCAGCGCAACCACATGACGCAGAAGGAATTCGTGATCGGCTTGATCGAAACCGAGATCAACCGTGATATGGCACAGAGGGCAACGCAGTCGGAACAGGGCAAATCCACCGCCGTGTGCGAGCGTGAGGGCAGCTCCGAACAGTCCGAGGGTAGTAGCACCGAGGAACAGGCTGATGACGGTTTTGAGGGCGTTTCCGGCGATGGTGATGAAACCGAGGACGAGGATCTCGATGACGAAGAAGCCGAGGACTTAAACGATGAGCTGAGCGAGGATGAAGAACCCGAAGATGAAGATCTCGACGAGGATGAGAGCGAGTCCGAGGATCAGGGGATGTCTATGGGAATGTGAGTCAGAAGCCTTGCCGCGATTTGAATCATAAGGTTCGGGTTGCGGCAAGGTTGTTGCTGGTGAAATATCACAAAAAAGCAGCAAGAAATTTGACAAATTCCACAA
>CAYPWI010000434.1:0-2293 GCA_964414395.1 uncultured Ruminococcus sp. | reverse complement strand
TATGATCCACACAAATATCCGCGTTATCCATCTCAGGGGCGGGATCTTGGACATTGAACCTAAAGTGATCACAAGTCCGAGCGGAAGTGAAGCCGCAAGCGTTATACCGAAAATGATTAGTGTAGTGCCAAAACCGTTCGCCAATTGGCGAGTAACGTCCCAAAAGCTCATTTATGTATCCTCTTAAATCATAACCGCAAACACGGCGCGAAAGCCTTTGCTCTCGTGCCGTGCTTATTCTGTCTATTCAAATCAGCCGCCGATCAGAAGCGCGTCCTCAAGGTTGTACTTCGCGGCGATCTCACGAAGTTTTCCCTCTGCCGCAAGCTCATCGATTGCCTTGTTGATCTTCTCGATAAGCTCGGTATCGTCAAGCCGTCCGCCGATAGCGTATTCCTCATCGGTGTTGCTGATGTTCTCAAGTACTACCAGATCGGAGAAATCCGTGCCCTCCGCGGTCGCCGCCTTTGCCATAGTGAAGTCTATGATGCAAGCGTCGGACGTGCCGCTCTTTACCTCAAGCAGAGCGTCCTTCTGGGCGCTGCACTTGATCGGCTCAACGGTCGAGAGCTCGGAAACGGTGGAAACGATCTCCTCACCCGCCGAACCGCTCTCAAACGCGACCTTGATACCCGCCATATTCGCGATATCCTTGTACTTATCCGCGTTCTCCGCCTTTACGACAGTAGCCTGCTTGTTTTTCATGTACGATTTGGTGAAGAGCATATCCTTCTTTCTGTCCTCGGAAACGGTAAGACCGTTCCAGATAAGATCGATATTCCCGGACTTAAGCTCTATCTCTTTCTTCGTCCACTCGATAGGCTGGAACTTGGGAGTCATTCCGAGCTTTTCGCATACTGCCTTTGTAAACTCGGTCTCAAATCCGATAAGCTCGCCGCTGTCGTCGTGATAGTTCATCGGCACGTTCTCCGTGATCCCGATGACCAACTCGTTATCTTCGCTCTTGCTGCACCCACAAAGCCCCAGGCACATACCGAAGCTTAGCAGCAGCGCCAGTATTTTTTTCTTCATTGTGATTTCTTCCTTTCTTTGCTCTTTTTTCTTTGTCTATTTACTAGGATAAAGCGGACTTCCGTCCTTTTTTATTTTATCATATGTGAATAAATTTGTCAAGAACCCTTAGATTTTTCTCCATTTCATACAAAAAAGCAGCCGAAATAGTCGGTTTTGTGGAGATTATCCCAACATACGCCGCAGCAGTCCCACCCACTCGCGCAGCCAGTAGTTTAGGAAGGAGGCGGGGTGCGTTTTCGCGGAATAGTGCCCCACATCGAGTCCGTTTTCACGCGCGTAAAGCTCGGCGCGGTATTGATGGAACTCATTGGTAACGACGAGGATCCCGTCCGTGATGCCTAGTTCATCGAAGATCGGCTTTGAAAAGCGGAAATTCTCGCGGGTATCGGTCGACTCGCTCTCGGTGAAGATACGCTCGGACGATATCCCGTTTTCCGTGAGATAACGGCGCATCGCCTCCGCTTCCGAGATATCCTCGCCGTCCGTGCCCTGCCCGCCGCTCACCACGCAGACCGCCCCGGGCGCTTCCGCGAGGACCTCCAGCGCGGCGTTCATCCGCGACTTAAGCATCTCGCTCGGCTCTTCTCCCCTGACGCGGCAGCCTAATATCATCACGGCGCGGACGTTCTCCACGGGTACATTGAAACACGATACCATATTCACGGAGAAAAACACGCAAAGCCCCGCTCCGAACGCTATCACGGCGGAAGCGGCGATCACGGCTATTCTCCCCGAGAGCTTCTTCCACATTCTACCAACGAGACGGCAAAACGGCTCCCACAAAACACAGACCGCAATTACAACACCGAACAGCACAAAACCGAGCGCGCTGCCCGCGCTGTACGGGCTTAAAAAGCAAGCCCATACAAGGCACGCGGCAGCGCACACCGATATAATTATTCGGATAACGAGACCGAAAATTTTCATAACTTCCTTACCATAGCAAAGCCGCCGAAACAGACCACGCTCAATAATGAACCACAGAGTCCGCGACACTGAAACCGACAGCTACCCCGATGATCACAAAAAGGATAGCAAGACCCACGCCTATCGCCTCAAAAATGAGCATAGCACGTGCGTAATTCTTCTTCACCAGCGGCGTGGTCGAGTCAAACGCCCAGATGAACAGCATCACCAATCCGATGAGACCCAGACCCGACAAGAATATCGTCAGCATCCACTGCCCCACCGACATCACCTGGTTCTGCATATTGTTCACGCCGGGATAGGTCTGCCCTGGGTATACCTGCTGATTATA
>CAYPWI010000433.1:0-2296 GCA_964414395.1 uncultured Ruminococcus sp. | reverse complement strand
CCATTTTCGTGTGAAATTTTTTATTTTTCGTGTCCAAAATCTATTGACAAGTGCACCCCAATCCCCCCTTCCCCTCTCCCTCACCCCCTCCCTCCCGCATTTTTCGGAGATCTAAGCGATTTTACTAATCTTTCAACTCAATGACCAATGTATCACCGACTGCTTGATCTGAAATATATGTGGCGTTAGCCACTCACGCGTTTATCTGACTGCCTTGCTTTTATATGCGCCTTCTTTTCATTAAAATATCTTGTCCACTTTTAATTGAGAATTAGTATTATACAAATCGTAAAAAAACGCCGCTTTGGGATTTTATTCACCCAAATACCCGACAGGAAAACGGTTTCACGGCGGTTTTTGCGTCAATGTTCGCGCGTTTTCACAAAATTTTTGGCAAAAATGACGAAAATGTCGGTGATTTTCCTCGAAAAATATGCAAAATACTGCTTGCATTTTTCACCTCTTTGTAGTAGAATAATATAAGGGGAAAGTTGCAAATGCAGGGGAATTGCGTTTGCGGCTGTTATTAGCAATTGGCATGATCCGGATTTTAAGGAGGAGTTTTTTGCATGAAGATCAAGTCTGTTCTGGCGGGCTTTGCCGCGGCTGCGGTACTTTCAACGACCGCTCTCACTGCGTTTGCCGAGACCGACAGCGAAAAGGACACCGCCGCCATAAACGGCGCTAACGGAGCGATGGTCGAGACCGTCGCCGAGACTGCTACCGCCGAGACCGAAACGAGTACCAACACCGGCGCGGAAGGCGTTGTGGCGGTATTTGGAGTAGTTGCGCTCGCGGGCGCTGCCGTGGTTATGTCACGGAAAAAAGCGTAAACTATAAATACATATATCAAACGCCTTTAACAAGCGGCAAATACCGCGGGTTAGAGGCGTTTATATAATAGTTTAATAATTTTTGGAGGAAATTTATGACTATCACAAACGACATCAGATATATCGGTGTGGACGACCACGAGGTCGATCTGTTTGAGGGATTGTATGATGTTCCCAACGGTATGGCGTACAACTCATATGTTATCATGGACGAGAAGATCACGGTCATGGACACCGTAGATCAGCACTTCGGCGGCGCGTGGATGGACAACCTCGAAAAGGCGCTCGGCGGCAAGACCCCCGCGTATCTCGTCGTTCAGCATATGGAGCCCGACCACTCGGCGAACATCAAGCTTTTCGCGGAGAAGTTCCCCGAAGCGCAGATCGTTTCAAGCGAGAAGGCTTTCGTGATGATGAATCAGTTCTACGGCTCGGACTACGCCGACCGCCGCGTCGTTGTCGGCGAGGGCTCTAAGCTGGATCTCGGAAAGCACGTTCTGAACTTCGTCACCGCGCCCATGGTTCACTGGCCGGAGGTCATTCTCACCTATGACAGCACGGATAAGGTGCTGTTCTCGGCGGACGCGTTCGGAAAGTTCGGCGCGCTCGATTATGACGATCCCGAGGGCTGGGCTTGTGAAGCGAGACGCTACTATTTCGGCATCGTCGGCAAGTACGGCGCTCAGGTACAGACCGTTCTGAAAAAGGCGGCGGGGCTTGATATCAAGATGATACTCCCGCTGCACGGTCCCATTCTCACGGAAAACCTCGGCTACTATCTTGACACCTATAGTACATGGTCAAGCTACGGCGTGGAGAGCGAGGGCGTGGCGATCTGCTACACCAGCGTTTACGGCAACACCAAAAAGGCTGCTCTGCTGCTCGCCGAGAAGCTGCGCGAGCTGGGCTGCCCGAAGGTGGCTGTAAGCGATCTCGCTCGCGACGATATGGCGGAGGCTGTGGAGGACGCGTTCCGCTACGGGAAGATCGTGCTTGCGACTACGACCTACAACAACGAGCTGTTCCCGTTCATGAGAGACTTTATCGAGCACCTCACCGAGCGCAACTATCAAAACCGCACGATAGGCATTATCGAGAACGGCACATGGGCGCCCACCGCCGCTAAGAACATTAAGGCAATGTTCGGGAAGTCTAAAAATATCACGTTCACAAACACGACAGTAACGATACACTCCGCACTCAACGACGAGAGCACCGCGCAGATAGAGGCGCTTGCAAAAGAGCTTGTTTGATCTTATCTTATTATCAGCAAACCGCTCCCCGATTTTTTCGGGGAGCGGTTTTTATACTAATTTCCAATTAGAAGTAGACATATTCTTGATAAACATAATGTGCATATAAAGAGCAAGGCAGTCGGATAAACCAACGAGCAACTTACGCCGCCTATAATTCGGATAAAGCAGTCGGCGACACATTGGTCACAGCCGTGAAAGATTTCATGA
>CAYPWI010000432.1:0-2313 GCA_964414395.1 uncultured Ruminococcus sp. | reverse complement strand
GGAAGCGGTCTCAAGAGCGGTATTCGGGCTGGGATTGTCATATTCTGTCATCTACTGCGCGAAAAACGCGTTTCTGCAAGGCAGAAAGGTCTTTGGCGAGGACGTTACCACCATCGAGCAGGCGTTCGGCGCGGCGCTTCCTTACGCCGCCGCGGGAGCAATCCTCGCTGTCAGTATAAGCGAGCTTTGCGGACTGCTTGCGATGCTCATCATAGAACGCCGATACAAGCGCAAAGAAGTGCTGCCGCCGCGCTGCACCTACCGCTGCCGAAGCATCTGCGCTCAGCTTATCCGCGAGACTGCACCCATCGCGGCTTCCGCGCTGGTGATGAACTGTGTGTCGTTTATCGATCTGCTTACGGTAACGGGAGCCTTAACGCGCTCCGCCGCACAAAACCCCGAGTATTTCAACGCCGCTTTCGGAAGCATTTACGACAGCTGCGGCGGCATTGAGGGGCTTCCGAACTTCATGTACGGGAGCTATACGGGAATAGCTATGTCGCTTTTTATGCTCATCCCATCCTTCGCGGGAATGACCGAGAAGACCGCTGCCCCCGAGATCGCCGCCGCGTGGGAGCGCAAGGACGGTCAGCTGCTTCACGATAAGATCGAGATGCAGCTCGGCGCGGGAGCGCTTATTGCCTGCCCCGCCTGCTTCGGAGCCGCGGCGCTCGCGGAGCCCATACTCCTTATGTTATATAAGACGCGCTCGGCGGAGGTATATGTATCCTTGAATTCGTTCATCATCCTGTGCCTCGGCGGAATATTTATGGTGCTCACCTCTGCGATGTTCGGCATATTTCAGTCGATAAACAAGGCGCATATCCCTCTTGTACTTATGACGGGCTCTGTCTTGATAAAGCTTCTGCTCAATCCCCTGCTGATTTCGATACCTCAGATAAACATTTCCGGCGCTCCGCTTGCTGGAACGGCGGGATATATCTTCATGACGATCTGCGGGGGGATCTTCCTGAACAGAGAGCTCCCAAAAAAAGTAAATATCATCTCGGCGATAAAAAAGCCTCTCGTGGGAGGGATCGTCTGCGGGTTTTCGGCATATATTGCACACTCACTGCTCGAAAATAACGTTAGCTCGACGCTTAACGTGGTGTTTTCAACATTGACGGGCGTTATCGTTTATCTAATTTCACTAATTTTTGCCGGTGTTTTTCGTACAAACGGCATAATAAAGAGAAAAAAAGCAAAAAAATTAAAAAAACCACTTGCAAAATCTCGAAAAATAGGTTAAGATATATTTGCAGTATTCTTTTAAAGGGAGTTGGTAGTGTTGGGGACGGACTTTGAGTTTAAAGCCCGATATGATATCGACGACCTAATAGAGATAATGAAGATCCTGCGCTCGGAAAACGGCTGCCCATGGGATAAGGTTCAAACGCATGAGTCCATACGCACCGATCTTATCGAGGAAGCCTATGAGGTCTGCGAGGGGATAGACTGCGGCTCTTCCGAAATGCTTCGCGAGGAGCTGGGAGATCTGCTTATGCAGGTCGTGTTCCATTCTGAGATCGAGACCGAGCTTGGTAATTTCAACTTCGACGACGTTTGCAATGATATTTGCCAAAAGCTTATATACAGGCACCCCCACGTCTTTGGCGAGGTAAAAGCCGATACCGAGGATGAGGTACTTAAAAACTGGGATGCCTTGAAGAAGAAAAGCAAAGATCAGCAGACTTATACGGAAACGCTTGAAAGCGTGCCGAAGACCTTCCCCGCCCTTCTGAGAGGCGAAAAGGTTTGCAGGCGTGCCGAAAGGGCGGGTCTTCCCATCAACAGCGCAAAAGACTGCATCGATAATATAAAACGCGGTCTCGAAAAGCTGGAAAAAGAAGAACCAAACGATAAGTCCGAGGAAACGCAGCGCCTTCTTGGAGATATATTGTTATCTTTTTGCAATTTAAACAGAATTTTTAAAACCGATGGCGAAAAAGCCTTGACATATTCGACAAATCGGTTTATAATAGAGTTCGGAGCGCTTGAAAAAGCGGCAGCCGATAAAGGCTGTTCGTTGGACAAGCTCGACGATGTCCGCGATTTAGCGGATACTCTGTTTGGCGGTCATTGACCGATGGTTTTGTTTTTAGCGGTCCCAGACCGTTAGATAGATATTTTTTTTGGAGGTTTTTACAACTATGACAAAGGCAGAATTAGTAGCAGCTGTTGCAGGAAAGACTCAGCTTAGCAAAAAGGATTCCGAAGCAGCGGTAAAAGCTGTGATCGAAACTATTACTGAAACTCTTGGTAAGGGTGACTCCATCCAGCTCGTTGGCTTCGGTACATTTGAGGTACGTGAGC
>CAYPWI010000431.1:0-2320 GCA_964414395.1 uncultured Ruminococcus sp. | reverse complement strand
CAGGAGAATAGTTCTCATACCAATGCGTCACCGATTCAAGCTCTCTGGACAAAGACGCCCTGCATTTATACGCTTTGTCCGACGCGCTTATCCACATTGACCCCGCCCACCTTTGCTTTTACTTCTTATCCGTCTTATTATTCGGATCAGCCGAACTGTCTTCGGTCTTCTTCTTAAAAAACGGCAATGAATACGATCTTTTTTTCTTCGGAGGCTCGTCGGGCTCCTCGCCGTCGAAAACATAATCCTTGGTTATATAATCGACATTGCCGACATATTTGTCCGTATTGCACGGCAGATTGCGCTTTTTGAGCCGATTTTCCACGAAGTCCTTAAACAGCAT
Source organism: uncultured Ruminococcus sp. (assembly GCA_964414395.1). Classification (GTDB taxonomy): domain Bacteria; phylum Bacillota; class Clostridia; order Oscillospirales; family Ruminococcaceae; genus CAG-115. Next base: position 1,977 of record CAYPWI010000431.1, on the reverse strand, counting down.
ATAGATCACCGCGAACACAGGCACGCCGAGCAGCATACCCGGTATCCCGAAAAATCCGCCGCCTATGAGAATGGAGATCAGTATCCACACCGCGGGAAGCCCCGTGGTATCTCCGAGGATAAGCGGACCGATAAAATTGCCGTCGATGGTTTGCATCACCATTACGATAACGAAGAACCACAGCGCAAGCCACGGATTTCCCGAAAGCAGCAGCAGCAGGCAGCACGGGATACAGCCGATGATAGCGCCTACAACAGGTATAAGCTGGAATATGAACATAATGATAGCCATCAGCGGCGAATACGGCATACGCATAATGACGAAGCAGACAAATTCAAGCATCGCCACAACGAGCGATTCGAGTATCTTGCCAATGATAGAACCCAAAAACTTCTCGCTCGCCTTGCGGCACACATGAAGCAGCCTCTGCGCTCTTTCCGCCTTAACGAACGCGAACAGCATCTTTTTGGTTTGTCCGACGAACATCTCCTTCTTCGCCAGAAGATATACAGAGAGCGTCAGCCCGAAGAAGATGTTTTTCAGCGCGTCGAATGTCGCCCAGATGCCCGAGGCGATGTTCCCCGCGAAGTTCAGCAGCTCTCCCGAATACTTGTTCCACAGGTCGGTGAAGAATTTGCTCAAGTCCTCCAGAGGATTATCCAAAAACGCCGCCAGAGACGGATTATCCTCGGCGATCTTGTTCAAGAAGTTCTGAACGGTCGCGATATAGCTGTCCATATTGGAAAACACCGTGATGATGTTCGTGATGAGCTGCGGGATTACCAATATGATGATAAGAGCCAACGCAGCCAGCACGATGACCATCGTGACGGTCAGCGACAGCATCCGCGCGCGTGACTTGAGCTTGGGATCGCCCGAGGACAACCATTTCTTGAACCACGAGCGTTCAATCTTCGTCATCAAAGGGTTTAGCAGATACGCGCAGAAGATGCCGATGATGATAGGCGTGGCTATCACGGTAAAGCCGTTGAGTTTTTCGCCTACCGCGTCCATTCTCACAAACGCCATTATCACCAAAGTGCTGACTATGATCGTCCCCGCCGCGTATGCCGCTATGGTGAGATATTTTTTGTTCCAATTGATCTTCATAAAATTGACCTTTCACGGCATTACATCCGCCGTCGGTTAATAAATTAACGGCTCTCACCAAGCAGCCCGAGCGCGTTTTTGCCGAGGATCATTTCCTTTTCGCCGTCGGTAAGCGGGAGTCTGTCAAATCTTTCCAGCTCCCCCGACGCGTCCCACATCGGGTAATCCGTGCCCCATAGGACGCGCTCCGCGCCTATCCTGCGGATAAGCTTCGCCGCGTGCTCGGGGGTCATAGCGTACAGCGAGCTCGAGCAGTCCACAAAAATATGATCGCTCTCATGCTCGAACAGCTCCACGCCCCTGTCCCACATCGACCACCCCGCCATATGCGCCGCTATCACGGTAAGCTTCGGGAAGCGCCTTATCACGCGAAGCAGCCGCTCGGGTGAAGAGAAATCATAGCGGTCATCCCCTACGTGAAACAGTATCGGCAGCCGCCCCTGTGCCCCCTCATAAATCGGGTAGGCGAACTCATCATCGACGAAGAACTGCTGAAAATCGCTGTGTATCTTTATCCCCTTGAGCCCAAGTGAGATGATGCGCTCGGTCTCGCCCGCTATGTCGTTGTAGTCGGGGTGCAGCGCCCCGAACCCGATAAGCGTTTCGGGATATTTTTTTACGCACTCCGAGATAAAATCGTTGATAGCCTTCACCTGCGTCGGCACTGTCGCCACCGACTGAACGATATAGCGGTCTACGCCCGCCTTTCCGCCCTCTTTCAGCAGAGTATCGAGCGTGCCGTCATAACCTACCTTCATACCGCCGTAAAACGCGCTTATCCCGTCGGAAGCCTTCTGAGCGATCTTTTCGGGGAAAATATGCGCGTGCGCGTCAATGATCACAAAAACCCCTTCTTCTGCTTTTATT
>CAYPWI010000430.1:0-2324 GCA_964414395.1 uncultured Ruminococcus sp. | reverse complement strand
TAAGATGACAGGAGCTAAGGTCGGCGGGCGAATGGTGCCGTTCGACTATCAGGTGAAGACGGGAGATATCGTGGAGATATTCACGAGCGGCTCTCCGAATTACGGACCCAATCGAAACTGGCTTGACATCGCCAAGACCACGGAAGCGAAAGGCAAGATACGCTCGTGGTTCAAGAAGGAGCGCCGCGAGGAGAACATCGTCTGCGGGCGCGAGGAGCTGGAGCGTGAGTTCAGGCGCAACGGCATCCCGCTCGACCCCGAGATCATCAGGGAAGCGGCGGCGCGTTCGAGAGTGAATTCCGTGGACGATCTGTATGCCTCGATAGGCTACGGCGGCGTTTCGATGTCGAAGATAATCCAGCGCATAAAGGAACAGCAGGCGCGCGCGATGAAGGAGCAGAACGTGATAGCTCCCGCGGACAATATCGAGCAGACGAACAACCGTTCGCGCCGAAAGGGCATCATAATAGAGGGCGTGGACAACTGTGCGGTAAAGTTCGCGCAGTGCTGCAATCCTCTGCCGGGCGACCCGATAATAGGGTTCGTGACGCGCGGCTTCGGCGTTTCCATTCACAAGCAGGACTGCATAAACGTCATCAACAATATGGAGAGCGAGGAGAACCGCGACCGTTGGATAAAGGCGAGCTGGGCGGGCGTGGACGATTCCACCTACCGCGCGACGATCGATATCGTAGCGGAGCAGAAGTCCTCGGTTATCGCGGACATCACCGCGGCAATAGCTCTGAATCATATCCCGATGCACGAGATGAATATGCACCGATTGAAGAACGGAAACACCAATCTGCTGATAACGATCGAGATCGCGGGCGTGGAACAGCTTGCGAATGTTATGGCACGTCTGAAAAAGATCCCCGGCGTAGTCTCGGCGGACAGAACGGGCAAAGCCTAACGGCAATTGACAATGGAAAATGGACAATTTCGGTCGAAGCGCGCCGAAATTATACATTGTTCATTATAAATTATCGATCATATTTTGGGGTGTTTATGGATAAGATTATGAGACTGCCCCTTGGGGCATTGGCTTCAAATTGTTATATCGTTCCCGCCGAGGGGAACAAGGTCGTGGTGATCGATCCCGCGTCCTCGGGAGAGGTCGAGGCGGTGCTGGATACCAATGAACTGGAGATCGGGGGGATAGTGGTAACGCATGGACATTTCGATCATTTCGCGGGTGTGGCGGCGCTGAAAGAGGTCTCGGGAGCGCCCGTGTACGCGCCCGACCTTGACAGTGAAATGCTGCAAAGCGCCGACAAAAGCTGGGCGTGGTTTATGCGGGGAACGGAGTTCTCGCCGGTGGTGCCGGATCATCTGTTCGCGGACGGCGACACGTTCTCGGTATGCGGCGTGGACTTCCGCGTAATGGCGGCTCCGGGACATACCTCGGGGAGCTGCCTGCTGTTCTGCGAGCAGTTCGGGGTGATCTTCACGGGCGACGTTATATTCAGAGGCGGCGTGGGGAGAACGGACGGCTTTTCGGGAAGCTCGCGCATGATGGAGGAGTCCTTGAAAGCAGCGGCAAAGATCGGAAAAAATTACAGGCTGCTGTGCGGTCACGGAGAATCGACCGACCTTGATACGGAGAAGAGAAGCAATCCGTATCTGTCAGAGTTCCGTTGATCGTTTGTGTAAAAAACTCTTGAAAATAATGCTTGTATTTTTTTAAGAATATCTTCTAAAATTGGACAAAATGACAAAATGCACCGCGGAACGCTTCCTTTTTCAACAAACCGCTTGACAAACGTGCTTTTTTTTGGTATAGTTTGAGTAACGCATTTGTGGCGGCGTGAATATCAACGGGACCGCCGAATATAACTGTACCAAGTTATGAAGAATAATGTTCGGCGCGGTTTCCCGAATTTTTGGAGGTTTTATTATGGGAGAATCAACTGAAAAGGGTTTTGGCGTGTGCGCTTATCTGGGGCTTTTGTTCTTGGTTCCGCTGCTGGCGGGCAAGACGCAGTTTTCGAGATACCACGCTAATCAGGGCATAGTTCTGTTTATCGCGGACATTATACTCGGTGTGATCATCGGCGTGGTCGCGGGCGTACTTAGCATCATTCCCGTTATCGGTCCGATCATCGGCGGTATCGTAAGCGGCGTGCTCGGTCTGCTTATCTTCGTTCTGATGATCATTGGCATCGTTCATGCGGCAAACGGCGAGATGAAGCCGCTTCCCATCATCGGCGGCATCACGATCCTCAAGTAAGAGAAATTTGATATTATCCCTTTCGCTCCTCTGTTTTCAGGGGGGCGAACTGTTTTATTGCTTTAATCCATAATTTTCAGTAATGCAAGTAATAGTC
>CAYPWI010000429.1:0-2326 GCA_964414395.1 uncultured Ruminococcus sp. | reverse complement strand
TAGTATAGCATATATGTATACGCTTGTCAATAGTTTTTTTAAAAATGTCGAAAATTTTACAATATGTATTGACTTTTACTAAACGCGGGTGCTATAATTTAACTTAGAACTTTATAATTTATAATAGGAGCGTTCTGCTATGGCTATTCTGACCGAATTTCAAGCCCGCGCGAAGGTAAATGATGTATGGGCGGCAAAGGAGCTTTTTATCGTTTTGTCCGAGTCGCTGTATCATGACGGGGTATCCGTGCCTAGGGCGTTCAAGTGTTCGGAGGAAATGATCGCGCTGAGTATTTTCACGACCTATGAATACGCTGAGAACTTCTGCCGCTCGGAGAAGTACGTCATCGGCGGCAGACCGCTTATAGGCAGGATAGACAACACCGACAAGCTCCGCGATCTTCACGGCATCGTGAATTTAGCGCTTCATCTGGGCGTTACTCATACGGATATAGACTGCCTTACCGATGATGTGATGAATATCAAGCTTGCGGCGCTTCTTTCTTGGGTCGGCAAAAAGCCGCAAGGGGTATCCATGCTGATGTCCGAGGAAGAATATAAGCGGAGAACGGCTGAGGGAAGGCTCGGGCTGAACTTCAACGAGATGCCTGTATATGAGCCAAAATAAAATTGTTTAAAGCTCTTGACAAATCCGAAAAAATGTGCTATACTGTTTTACAGTTGAATATTTTAAATGCGCTGAAGGGAAAAAAGTCCCCGCAGGTTGTTTTCAGAGAGCCGTTGGAAGGTGTGAAACGGCAGCATGGCGGCGGACACAGCTCCTCCCCGAGCAGGGCGAATGAACCGCCGAGAGTTTTAATAACCTCGCAAAGTAATCCGCTTCGGGTTCTCCCGTTACAGAGATACGCGTTGACTGACGCGGCAGAGCGGGCGTTATCGTGAGGTAGCGTCAACGAGAGTGGTACCGTGGAATAAATCCCGCAAAGCGGGCTTTGCTTCATCTCTTGTCCGGATCTAAGGGCATAGATGGGGCTTTTTTGTTGCTCCGATCGTGCCGAAATATGAATGTGAGGACTGTATGAGGATCGCGGCGGTGATTATCGGGGCTTTGGGGCTTTTCCTTTGCGTGATGAATTACAGCGCGATGTTTGTAAGCCTGCGAAACCAAAAGCGCGGCATAGACAGACACATTTCCCCGATACCGTTTGCGGCGGAAATGATGATGTTCCTGCCGGCGGCGGTGCTTCTGCCGCGGAACATTTGGGCGCTTAGCTTTCTCGCGTTCCTGCTCGATCATACGTTTCCTTTGTTCATATATGCCGTTGTTGTAAAGGGCTGTTTCAGAAAGTAATTTTTTTAGGAGGAACATTTATGAAATTCGCGAACAAATACCAAAGACGTTATTTTATGCCGCCGTATCCCTGCCTTGATTGGGCGAAGAAGGAGTACATCGACAAGCCGCCCGTGTGGTGCTCGGTCGATCTGCGCGACGGCAATCAGGCACTCATTATTCCGATGAGTTTAGAGGAAAAGCTGGAGTTCTGGCAGCATCTGGTGGACGTTGGATTTAAGGAGATCGAGATCGGCTTCCCCGCGGCGAGCGAGACCGAGTACGAGTTCTGTCGTGCGCTGATCGAGCGCGGCCTTATCCCCGACGATGTTACCGTTCAGGTGCTGACGCAGAGCCGCGAGCACATCATCAAGAAGACCTTCGAGGCGCTCGAGGGCTGTAAGAGCGCCATAGTTCACCTGTATAATTCCACATCGGTGGCGCAGCGCGAGCAGGTGTTCAGAAAATCCAAGGAAGAGATAATCGAGATCGCGACCTCCGGCGCGAAGCTGCTCAACGAGTACAAGGAGAAAACACCCGGCAATTTCCGCTTTGAGTATTCCCCGGAGAGCTTTACGGGAACGGAACCCGAGTTCGCCGCCGAGATATGCAATGCGGTCATCGACATCTGGAAGCCGACCGCCGACAACAAGGTGATCATCAATCTGCCCGTGACCGTCGCGGAGTCTATGTCGCACGTCTACGCGCAGCAGATCGAGTATATGTGCAAGGAGCTGCACTGCCGCGAGAACGTTATAGTATCTCTTCACCCGCACAATGACCGCGGCTGCGGCGTTGCCGACACGGAGCTGGGGCTTCTGGCGGGAGCCGACCGCGTGGAAGGCACACTGTTCGGGAACGGCGAACGCACGGGCAACGTTGATATAGTAACTCTGGCGCTTAATATGTATACTCACGGCGTGGAGCCGAACCTCGATCTGACCAATCTTCCCGAGCTTGTGGAGATATACGAGCGGCTTACGCGTATGCACGTTTACGAGCGTATGCCATACAGCGGCAAGCTGGTGTTCGCGG
>CAYPWI010000428.1:0-2341 GCA_964414395.1 uncultured Ruminococcus sp. | reverse complement strand
TGGCGCTGCTGGACGCGGACGTAAGCTACAAGGTAGCTAAGGATTTCGTAAACAAGGTAAGCGAGAAGGCGCTGGGCGCGAAGGTGATGGAAAGCCTTACTCCCGCCCAGCAGGTGATCGATATAGTTCATGGGGAGCTTATCGAGCTTATGGGCAACACCACCGCCAAGCTGGAGTTCCCGTCTAAGCCCCCGTGCGTTATTATGATGTGCGGACTTCAGGGCGCGGGTAAAACTACCCATTGCGCGAAGCTCGCAAAGTGGCTTGAAGGTCAGAACCGCAGACCGCTTCTTGTGGCGTGCGACGTATACCGTCCTGCGGCTATCGAGCAATTGAAGATCGTCGGCGAGAAGGTCGGCGCGCACGTGTTCGAGGAAGGTCAGGGCAACCCCGTTGAGATAGCCGAGCATGGCATTAAGTACGCCAAGGATCACGGGTTCGATACCGTGCTTCTCGATACGGCAGGCCGTCTGCATATAGACGAAACACTGATGCAGGAGCTTCGCGATATCAAGGCGCGGACTTCTCCGAATGAGATACTGCTCGTTGTCGATTCCATGACAGGTCAGGACGCGGTGAATGTCGCGGAGAGCTTCAACGGCGCGCTTGACATTACGGGCGTGGTGCTGACAAAGCTCGACGGCGACACCAGAGGCGGCGCGGCGCTTACCGTTCTCGCGATAACGGGAAAGCCCGTAAAGTTCGCGGGCATAGGCGAGAAGCCCGAGGATCTGGAGCCGTTCTATCCCGACAGAATGGCGAGCCGTATTCTCGGCATGGGCGATGTGCTCACGCTTATCGACAAGGCGAAGGCAAATCTCGACGAAAAGGAAGCCGAGAAGGCTGTCAAGAAGTTGGCGGAGAACAAGTTCGATATGAACGACCTCTACGCGCAGTTCGTTCAGATAGAGAAGATGGGCAACATCAAGTCGCTGCTCAATATGATCCCCGGAGTCGCGGGAAAGATCAAGGACGAGGACATCGACGAGAAGAAGATGCCGCATACCAAGGCTATAATCACGTCCATGACCAAGCGCGAGCGCGAAAAGCCGTCGATCATAGACGGAAAACGCAAGAAGAGAATAGCCGCGGGCTCGGGAACGTCCGTCGAGGAAGTGAACCAGCTTCTGAAACAGTTCGACCAGATGCAGAAGGTAATGAAGCAGATGGGCTTCGGCGGAGGCGGCAAGAAGAAACGCTTCCCGAGGTTCCCGATGAATATGGGCGGTATGGGCGGTTTTCCCGGTATGTAAAGGCGGTTCCTTATGGACTTTCGCGATATTATAAGCCTTGTCTTGATTCTGATCGGCGTTGTTATGCTGATAGTCGCCCAAGTCTTGAAGCATAAGGGTATGTGGGATCTCAGCAATGATGATATGCCGTTTAATAACCCGCGCGGATTTGATTCGCCTTACGAAATAACCGATGTCGGCGTTATGCTTATCTGCGCGGGCATAGTCAGCGCGATAGTCTTCAACTTCGGCTTTAAGGCGGGAGGCTGGGCGCTTACCGCGGTCAGCGCGGCGCTGTTGGCGTTCAACGCGGCTGTAAGGCTGAGACGCGCGGACAAAGACGACAAGGACGCTTATAATTCGGTGATCGTGGCGATCATAATTTCCGCCTGCGCGTTGGTGCTGGGGCTTTTTCTGGTATATATCGCTTAAAAATGCCTTTGCTCTCTCGCGGAGCGGGGCGTGTAAAAAACAAATTCCGATAAAAACAAGGCGCTTCGGCGTACTTGATTTTATAAATCAACGATCTTTGAAAGGAGATAATTCCAATGGCAGTAAAAATCAGACTGAGAAGAATGGGCGCGAAGAAAGCCCCGTTCTATCGCGTTGTAGTTGCCGATTCCCGTTTCCCGCGCGACGGAAGATTTATTGAGGAAATCGGTACCTATGACCCCACCAAGGAGCCTGCCGTTGTCAACATCGACAAGGACAAGGCTAATGAGTGGATCAAGAAGGGCGCACAGCCTACGGACACCGTAAAGAGGTTATTAAAGTAAAAAAAATAGCAAGGTTATTTGGCAAAGGTATTTTAGAAATCATCGATATCCGGCATAAATTACCACGGCATATAACCCCATGGAGGGAAAGCTTATGATGAAAGAACTTCTTATCACCATCGCAACCGCGCTGGTAGAGGACAAAACAGCAGTCGAGGTAACAGTGGACGAGCCTAACGATGAGGGCGTTATCGTGTATCACCTGCACGTCGGCCCGGAGGACATGGGCAGAGTTATAGGCAAACAGGGCAGAATTGCCAAGGCGATCCGCACTGTTATGCGTGCGGGCGCTGTCCGTGCCAACGAAAAGATCTCCGTGGAGATCGATTGATC
>CAYPWI010000427.1:0-2371 GCA_964414395.1 uncultured Ruminococcus sp. | reverse complement strand
CCATCAAATTATTCACATTTTTTTGTGAATTTTTCTAAAAAATACTTGACTATTTAGCTTTATTGTGCTAAAATTATATTAGTGTTCCTTAAGAAAAAATTGGAGGTTTGAATATGAAAACTAATGATGAAACTTTGAAAATGCTTTACAAGGCGGTGGTTTCTCTTAAAAACGAGCAGGAGTGCGCCGCGTTTTTTGAGGATCTGTGCACGCCGCAGGAGCTCAAATCTATAGCTCAGCGCCTGTATGTGGCGCGGATGCTCACCGAGGGGAATGTCTACAATAAGATCGTTCAGGAGACGGGAGCTTCCACGGCAACTATTTCACGCGTGAACAAAACGCTGAACTATCAGACCGCGGGCGGCTATAAGCTCGTGCTTGACCGCATTAAAGGGGAAGACGGCGCGGAATGAGCGGCTGCGGTTACGGAGATTTTGCGCAGGCGTATGACGCGCTGACGTTCAATGTTCCGTATGATGAGATCGCCAAATATTATAATGATATTTTGTGCAGTCTGACGAACGGTAAAAAACTGCTGGATATGGGCTGTGGTACGGGCAATCTCACCGTGAGAATGGCACGATACGGCTTTGACGTGATCGGTCAGGACGCGTCATCGGAAATGCTGTCGCAGGCGGCGGCGAAGCAGACACGGGCGGCAGGCGAGTCCGAGGGCTTGAATATCCGCTGGATCTGCCAGAATATGGCTCAGACCGAGCTCGCGGAGCCCGTCGACGCGGTGATCTCCACGCTCGACAGCGTAAACCACCTCGAGAGCACCGATGAGATCGAGAGGTGCTTCCGCGCGGCGGCGAAGGCGCTCAAAAAGGGCGGAGTGTTCGCGTTTGACGTGAACACGGTCTTCAAGCACCGCGAGATCTTGGCTTCAAATACGTTCGTCTACGACGTGGACGGCGTTTACTGCGTCTGGCAGAACGAGTTCGACCCGAAGGACAACGGCGTGGACATCGAGCTTGACTTGTTTTTCGAGGAAGAGGACGGCGCGTATACCAGAGGGTATGAGAGCTTCCGCGAGATCGCCGTCGGTGAGGATGAGCTGCGGCGTATGCTGGAGAATTCGGGATTTCAGATCGTAGAAATATGGGAATATTTGACGAAGAGTATACCGAATGAACGCTCCGAGAAGCTTATGATCGCGGCAAGAAAGTTTTGAGCCTGTCAAAAGGTATAATTTGGCGGAATATTACATAGTGTATCGAGAATGAGCGCAGGACGCGGCTGCCGTCGAGCGATAACGTTCGTGCGGGAAAGTTCTTGAATGATGTTACATATTGCAATAATTCCGCGTAATATTACTCTCGGGAGCAGTTTTGCGCACAATATCGCACCGGTCGTCATATAATAAGGTGGGTTCTCCGAAAATTAGGGATCGGCGCGTATTCTTCCGAAAAAACGGAAGGAATGTAATATCCCGGAGAAATATAACGGGAAGTATAGAGGTTTAGGCTTTTATGGGAAAAATTGTTAGAGCGTTGTCCGAGGACGGCAGTATGCTTTGCTCGGCGATAAATTCCACGGATATAGTTAAGGAGATCGAGCGGCTGCACGAGAGCTCGCACGCGGTGACGGCGGCGCTTGGGCGGCTGGCGACGGCGGCTTCCATAATGGGCGCGATGCTGAAATATGAGGGCGACACCCTGACACTGCGCATGAACGGCGGCGGGGCGTGCGGCACGCTGACGGCGGTCGCGGACTACCGCGGGAATGTCAAGTGCAGCGTGGGCAACGCCAAAGCGGACGCGCCCGACGTTGAGACCTTGGTCGGAAATGACGGCACGTTGACTGTGATCAAAAATATGGGGCTGAAAGAGCCATACTGCGGGCAGATACCGCTTTCCTCGGGGAATATCGCGCGTGAGATCACGAACTATTATTCCATTTCGGAGCAGCTGCCGACGGTCTGCAATATGGGCACGCTGTTCGATGAAAACGGCGAGGTCAAGGCGGCTATGGGGTATATGGTGCAGATCGTGCCGCCGGTGTCCGAAAAAGCGATCGGCGTTCTCGAGGACAATCTTTCCAAAATGACGGGAATTTCCGAAATGCTCGAACAGGGCTTCGACCCCGAGCAGGTGGCGCTGTCAGCTCTGGAAGGGCTCGGCGGGGATATCCTTGACAGCTGGGAGGCGGTCTATCACTGCGACTGCTCGCGCGAACGGACGAAGGGAATATTGTATTCTCTGGGGAAGAAGGAGCTTGCGCGGCTTATAGAGGAGCAGGAGGAAACGGAAGTCTGCTGTCATTTCTGCAATAAGAAGTACAGGTTTTCGTCCGAGGAGCTTTCCGAGATGCTAAAAAGCTGATATAATATATATCGTGTATAGAGCGCTTTTTGTGTGGAATAAGGTGT
>CAYPWI010000426.1:0-2381 GCA_964414395.1 uncultured Ruminococcus sp. | reverse complement strand
GAACATGGATACGATCTAAGATCAGCTAACTTATATCGTATTCTCGATATCCATTAGGAGGAATTTTATGGCAAAGATCAAGAAAATCGTTGCCGCGGCACTCGTTGCGGCGGCTGTCGGAACCGCAAGCATGACTGCTTACGCATCCGATTTTTATGAATTTGTACTTAATATTGACGCAAATGAGGATACTGCGTATAGTGGACCTGTATCTAAGGATACCCGCTACTCAGTTCCTGCCCACGCAACGGTACTTACCGGTGGTTCATCCAGCAAACCTGTTTCGTTGTGTGTTTGCAATGGTTCAGAATGGGAATACAATATTATGCTTACCGACCTTGTCAAGGTTACCGGTAATGATTATGTATCCATGCGTTATAGCAGAAGCGGCATGCCGAGTGACAGCGATGAGTTTTATCTGAACGGTGTCTCTGATTTCGATACAATGATCACCGGTATTTGGGCTCCGTGATAGTCTGCTCTCTTTTCTTAGCATAACTGTTCTTTGACTGCGTAGGACGTGTAAACCACTAATTACTATAGTTTACACGTCCTCGCTTAAGTTTATGAGGTAAAAAATGAAACACAAACTTAAATTTATTGCACTTATCACATTACTTTCCATTTCCCTGACCGGCTGTTATCCCACAGGTGAGAAGCCTCTTCCCTCAAATACCGACTCGGTAGAGCACTTTTCCGGGAAAATTACCGAAAAGGTCGGAAACATTGAAATGAATTACGATATTTCGGCAGATTTTCCTACCAAACTGCCAAAGATCAGATTAAAAGCCAAGGAGCTTGACAAGGAACAATGCAAAAGCGTATTGCTCCGCGGGAAAGAGATAGCTCCTCCAAGCAATGACGTACCATCGTATGTGACATACACGACCGATGGGTCAAAATTGGTTCTCACGAACGGCTCTTTCTCATTCTTTGATAACTGTACCGCGCCGTCTTTGGAGTATCTGGGAGAATATTCTGTTATATTAGATAAGGACAGTTATAAAAGCGATGATCAATTTGATTCGATCTCACCGGCAGAAGCGATAGAGCAGGCAAACAAGGTCTTGGATGAATTGGGTATCGAAAATTACACCGAGCCATATGTCATACCCATCACCGCTGATCTGGTGAAAGAATTTGTTGATACCAGAGGGGAAGGGAATGTGCAATTCCCTCTTTGGAAAGAGGGGGAGGGTTTCTATCTCCTCAAATACAGATTCAAATATAACGGTATAGAGCTTAGCAATGAAGATCTGAAAACGCCGGGTCAGTCTCGTTCGGTACACGGCTCCGAGATCAATGTTCGTGTTTCCAAAAACGGAGTATTCGCTATAGACACCACCAGACTGTATGAGGTCGTATCTTTGGATGAAGGAAATGTGGATATGATCTATGATGCAAAATACGCTTCCGATCAGTTTATCGAACACTTCTCAAAGGTGACAGGCGTTGAACATCGGATAACTTTTACACACTGTCAGCCCGAATATATCCCCCTCGAATGGATAAACAGCGATGAAGCCGTTTTTACTCCCGCGTGGTGTTTTTCGGGAAACGAGTATTATGATGATTTTTTGAGTTATGACGTTGTTTTTCATTACTATGCGGATACCGGCAGACAATACGGAGGATATTGATGAAAAGATCGTATATTTTCAAGCTGCTACATTCTCCTTATCTTTACGGAACTATGACAGTTATCTTAGGTTTTAGTCTTATCATGATGAACGCGCAATTGGGTGGACGGCAAGGGCTTATGGGACAGGACGTGCATACGGACATAGAGCTGTTGTTACAATCCGACGGCTATCGAAAGCTTTTTGTGGTATTGGGAGCGATACCGTTTGCCGCAAACTTCGCGGACGAGTGGAGTTCCAAAACGATAATAAACTGCGTGACTAGGAAAAGCGCCGTCGTTTATTCCGTGTCGAACGTCATAGCTTGTTTCTTCTCAACGCTTATGACGGTCTTTGTGCCGCTGGTGATCTTCGCCGCGATCGACAGTTTCAGAAAGGAAGTTTACTTTGAAATTAACGGTCCGGCTGTATCATATGGTGGACTTCAGGCAATGGGGTTACCGTTTCTGTCAGTGGTAATGGTCATCTTTACCTATGCGCTCTCATGTGCTATGTGGTCGGTCGCGGGAATGACACTTTCCGTGTTCTTCCCAAGCAAATATATAGCTATAGGTTCTCCGTTCGTTTTATGCTATGTATTCGAGGAACTTACCTATAACGCGCCAATGTTGCTGAATTTTACGGCATTATCCAATGCCAGAACATATATTCCCGACGGCTTGACGTTTTTGTATACGATATTTGTTTTCGGAGGACTGTCAGCGGTGTGCGGAGCATTGTTTACAATGAAGGTCGGAAAGA
>CAYPWI010000425.1:0-2392 GCA_964414395.1 uncultured Ruminococcus sp. | reverse complement strand
CATAACATTTGCCGCAAGTTCATCATAATAAAGCGCAAGAGCGTCATTTGTAATATCGCAGCATACGGCAACAAACCTTTCAAGCGAGATTTTCTTGCCGTAAATGTATATTTGGACATGGTGGTTACTCCAGTTTATTCCCGTGACCGAATTAACTTCTCTGCTGCTTTGCTTTTGACCAAGCTTATTACGTCTTATATAACTGCCGTCAAATCCCACACATACTGATGTCCCGTCCTCAAATTTAGCATTGATACCGCTTTTCATTACGGTAACCGTCTCAATTCTTGCAACCACCTCCTCAAAACTCATAACCTGATGTTCGGTAGGATTATTCTTGTGATACTGCTTAAAATCCGAAAAGCATACAATCTTATTGAGTGTCTGGTGTTTGTTGGCTGTTGCCATCAGTTTTGTTTTTGTTAGATTTTTCATTTGAGTTCACCTTTTTCGGCTAATAGCCGAAACCTTTCATTAAAAATATTTGTAATTTATTTAATTACACCCCCTCAATCCAAATAATGTATCCGAACAAGCATACCGATTTAATATAATGACTGCAATTTTGAGAATGAAATTGTTTTGTATAAAAAAACGGCGCAGTCCATACACCGACAGACTGCACCGCATTTTTGTAAGTAAATTGCTATTTACGAATTTTTCAAATGGTTGTAAATCGTAGCCCGACTGCACCCGCATTTTCTACCAGCCTCCGCTACGCTTATCTTTTTCAGCCGAACCATATCAATAATCTCCATATCAAGCTCCTTTGGCTTTCTGCCCTTGTATACGCCCCTTTGCTTGGCGCACTCGATACCCTCGCGCTGGCGTTCCAGAATATTGCGCCGCTCAAACTCGTTTATCGCCCCTATCAACTGCAATATCAGCTTGCCGCTGTTTGTCGAGGTGTCGAGCTGCTCCTTTACGCTGACAAACTTCACGCCCTTTTCGTCAAGCCGTTCTATCGTTTCCAAAAGGTCTTTCAGATTGCGGGTTAACCTCGAAAAGTCCTCAACAAATACACAATCTCCCTCTCTTACGAAATTCAGCATAGCTTGAAATTCCGCTCGGTTGGTGTCCTTGCCGCTTGTTTTCTCCACAAACCACCTGTCGATACCGTAACCCCGCAATGCCGCTATCTGCCTGTCCTCGTTCTGCTCCGCCGTGGAAACACGTACATAAGCAACGTTCATTTTGCCCTCCTTGATTTTCAACCTGTCCTTTTAAAGCAATAAACAATTCCCCTATATCATCTTCAATCCCCGTAGAAATAGGCTACACCCTATTTGAGCGGTTGCTATCCGTATAAATAGGCTTATTTTCTTGACATCTTTGACACTATTTTTTGATATGTCAAAGTGAGGTCTTGCCATTGGAATTTTTTACACCCCGATTATAACGCCGAAAAAGGGAAAATTCAATAGCTTTTTGGGAATTTATTTAACGTGCAAATTACCACTCTCAATAATCTTGTTTTGGTGCATTTGGCATGAAAAAGAGCCTGTCCATAGCATTGAACAGGCTCGGTATACATATTGCATTTTGATAGCCCTATATCAGCTTACATTGCTTTAAAATATCTTCAATTATCTCATGAACCGACAAGGACGGGTTTTCGGTATAATATGTATACTTTTTATATTCATAAAGTATGTAACCGCTTGATTGATTATTAGACATAATTTTCTTAGCCCGTTCTATAGCGGCGAGAACATCATCAAGCGTGATTTTCTCCAAACAGCGTTTGAAATTATCTTCTTCCTTGTATTCGTCCATGGAGGTAAACTGTTCCATAAAGCCATTGTTCAGATATTTTAAATATTGTTTTCTGTCGGCTAATTGTGCATTACAATCGCCCTTGTGTAAAGCTATCCACAAATCAAAGGCAAAATTGCTGTAACCCAACCGATAACTTACTTTCTTACCCATTGAGCAAGCCGATTTCATATTGTCAAGTGTCGTGTGAAATATCTTTGTATGTTCATCACTGTTGCTTTCTATGTCGCATATATGGTTGATAGTGATTTTATCGGTAAACGTCAAAGCCTTAACCATTTCACGAGGGTCTTTTTTAATCTTGACAATAAACCTCACCGAGTATTCCGCCTTTTCGGAACTGTTGATAAGGCTTTGAAGATGTTCAAGATACCATTTTTCCGTTTCTCCCTCAACACTGAAATAGTAGCTTTTGGAGGTTTTAAGGCTGCCCATATTATTCACCTCCATTGCTTTCCGTATTGTTGCTGACTATATTCTCAAAAACAGGAGTAAAATCCACATCCTCAATTGCACCGTAGCTGTAATCGAGATAGTATTTCATATAGTCTGTGGAGTTGCGAACTCCGTTTTTCCCCGAAGTGCCGAAATCGGATAAAGCATACAGTTCACTGTT
>CAYPWI010000424.1:0-2397 GCA_964414395.1 uncultured Ruminococcus sp. | reverse complement strand
TTAAAGTGATTTCGCCCTCACTACTCGCTTACCGTGTTTCAGGATCCCCGTCGAAGCCTTTACGGCCCCAAAATGCGAAGATCATTCTTGAAGTATATAGATTATAACACATCTTCTTGATTTTGTCAAGGGTTTTAAGGGAATTTCCAAAAATATTTTTGCGGAATTTGTCAGACTTTCAGCGAGATGACGAGCTTTTCGCTTTCGATATAGGCTGAGAGCGTGAGACCGTTCCGCTCGGCGAGAAGCTTGGCTATGGATAAGCCCAGACCCGTGGAGTTCCCGCCTGTCTCGACGGTGTAGAAGCGGTCGAAGAGCCTGTCTACGGAGATCTTGTCAAGATCGTTCGCGGAGTTTTTGAAAAGTATCAGCCCGTCTTCGTTCATTGAGATAAAAAGATCGCCGCTTGAATATTTCAGCATATTGGAGATCAAGTTGGAGAATATCCGCGAGAGCGCGGATCTGTCAAGAACGGCTTCCACGCGGGTATCGGTGATATTTATCGCGGGCGTTATCCCGTGTGAAAGGATCTCCCCGTAGAACGCCGCTATGCTTTCCTCGAGAACATCATTGACGCACACCCGTTCGAGTGAGATCTTATCGGGCTCGCTCTGTGATGATACTATGGAATATCTGAACAGCTCTTCCGTGAGCTGCCGCATATGTTCCGCGCGGTTTTCAATCTGTTCGAGATATTCGCGGACTTCCTCGGGGACCTCACGCTTTTTCAGCAGATCTAAATACCCGCAGATCGCCGTCAGCGGCGTTCTCAGGTCGTGGGAAATATTCGTAACGGCGTTTTTGAGCTCCGTATCCCCGTGAATGAACGTCAGCTGTTCGCGTCTAAGCTGTTCAAGACTGACGTTCAGTTCCGACGCTAAGAGCCGCATATCCTTATCTATTGATGAAATGTCTATCAGGGTGTTGGTGTCCGCGCCGTCGGCGGTCTTTTCCTTCATCTGTTCCGTGATCTCGCGGACGGTCTTCTTCATTATGATGACCTTGACTGACAGCGCGAGCGCCGTAATGCCGAGTATAACGCAAATGGCGGGAAGTATCCACTCAGACATTTTGCGGCACCGCGCTTTCCGCGTATTCTTTCAGCAGTCCGCTGTATATGACATGGCTGTCGGGGAGCCTCAAAAAATGCTCCGGGTGAACGATAGGCGGGAAGAGTTCAGCCTTTTCCGCGCCGAAACGCACCAATAATTCCCGCACGAAATCCGAACAGTAATAGTATCTCTTTCGCTTGTAGATTATCTTGAAATACGCCAGCAGCAGTCCGATGTTGTCATAGTAGTATTTTTCCTTGTTTAAGAACATTTTCTTAAGACGCTTTTTTATCTTTCGGTAAGCCTTCTCGTTCACCGAAACGGAGAGAACTATGGCTTTTGTTTCGGAAAATCTTTTCAGCGTCCCGAACCTCGTAGATTCGGCGACAAATCCCCCCGGGAACGGAAAATTCGGATACAGCCGCCCGAAAGAATACATCACGCGAAGCCGCGGGTCAAGCGAGATCGACACATGATTGTATTGATCGCCCGTTATCGCTTTCAGCATTTTCGAGATGATGCTTCCCGTCTGGGATATCACTATGTAGAGTTTTTTTGTTGGCATTTGTTTACCTCTTTTCCAATTTTGGGGGAATACGCCGAGAGGGCGCGACCGCGTATTTTGAGCCGCGGACGCGCCGTATGTTATTTCAAGTCTTTTTTGCGGAACAGCATAAGCCCGGCAATGGTGACGACTGTCATCACTCCGAGAGAATACAGCGGCATAAACTCGGGCGTGTGCAGTGACCGCATTTCAAGCTGGACAGCCTGACCGCCGGGGAGAATATCAATGACCGCCGTAAGGATATCTCTGAGCGTTCCCGAAACATACATAGGATTGGGATAAAGCTCCGAAGCGTCTATCCCGTTTACCGTGATAAAGGTATCGTATATCATCTCGGGCTGGTCGAGGAACTGCTTGATAATCGAGCAGCCAATAATAAGCACAAACACGGTCATTATCGCGATCACCGTATTTGTGGATTTCGAGGAAATAAGCATCCCTAAAAACGTGAATATCGAGCAAGCCGCAAACAGCATCATGGCGGTTATCAGCATATCGAGCGCCAATTCTCCCGCGTTCATGCCGATCTGTCCGCCCGCCGCGAAGCCGAAGATCAGCTGACAGCTCCACGATATGACGCGCATAGCAAGCGCCGCCGCGCAGGTCACGACAAGATTTGAAAGATATACCGCCGTGCGCGAATGTCCGACTATAAGCTTGTTGCGTATCGTGCCGCAGGCGTGATCCGTCCCGATAAAGAGCGATACAAAAATAGCTGTAAAAAGCATATTGTTTGAACTGTCGCCGACTAAAAATGTCGCTATCGACTGAACGCTTTCT
>CAYPWI010000423.1:0-2415 GCA_964414395.1 uncultured Ruminococcus sp. | reverse complement strand
GGGAGGGCTCCGCGTTTTTGCCGGATTTTATTGCCCTCCCCCCTCTCCCGAAGGGGGTTCCCCCCACTCCGCGCGGCATTACCCTGCCAAGGGTAAAAAACATATTGACGGCTATTCCGCGCTGAGCGGACAAAAAAGTTTTGTCCTCTTTTAGAATTGGTATTATATTATCAGAAAAAAAGATTGACCCGAATAAAGGAATGATTGATCGTTGTATTACTTAAATTGTTGAAAGTTACGGTTCAATAAAAAAAGCGGTCCCATCCTCTGACAATGGGGAACCGCTAAAAAATGAAATTATGTAAATGCCCGCTCTACATTTTTAATACAACGTCGACATAAAATTCCTTGCCGCTGTGGCGAAACTGCGCCGATCCTCCGTATTTTTCGGCAATGGCGGCAATGGAGAGCAGCCCCGTGCCTTGTCCGCTGTGCTTGGTGGAATGATAGCCGTCCCTGCCTTTTCTCACCTTTCCGTCGAAGCTGTTGGTGGAGACCACATAAAGGTTGTTCCCGTGGCGAAGCTCGGCGGTCAGATCGAAGTAGCGCTCTTCCTCGGGGAGCGCGGCGCTGGCGGAGATCGCGTTTTCCATAATGTTCCCGAAAAGCGCGGCAAGGTCAAGCTCGGACACGGTCAGCGGGTCGGGGAGCTCGATCTTCCAGTCCATTCTGATATTTTCGGAATTTGCCATATCGCGATAATATCCGAACAGCGCGTTCAATACGGCGTTTGAGCAGTAGTTGACGGAAACGCTTTCGGAAAGCCGCTGATCGTATTCCGAGAGATGCGCGCGGATATTATCGAGATCGCCCTTTTCGGCAAGCGTCAAGAGCAGGTGAACGGAGTGCTTGAAATCGTGTCTCAGCCGCGAGGTCTGCCGCATATATTCCTGTAATTCGCCGATCCTGTGCGACTGCATCTCAAGAAGCTGCGAACGCCTTTCAAACTTATCGCGCTCTATTATCGTTATCGCCAAGCTGTAAAACAGCACATAAACCGTTATCAGCAGCGCCAGCGCGCATCCCTCGAACATGGGGAACAAAAATTTCAGCCTGCTGCCGCGCACCACATCATACGAAACAGGTGACACAAGAATATTATAGATCAGAAAGATCGCCGATATCACTGTGGTGGAATTCCAGATCATAGGCATATCAAGCTCTTCCACAGCCTTGGAGAACTTTTCGCGCGCGGGGTGGATAAACGCCGTCAGCATAACGCAGGAGCTGCCCAGCAGGACGGCGCAGCCTTGCAGCGACATTTTATCCGTTTCGTTGTTGAAATACATATCGACAATGGTGCCCAACTGCACCGGAACTGTTTCTATCGCGCAGACTCCCACGTATATCGCGAGCGTTCGCGACAGGTCGAGATCTACCGTCTGCTTGTAAAGGAAAAAGGACAGAACCACTATTATGAGAGGATAACGGCGCTGTTCAGCGGCTGGGAGAACGCCAAGCCCATCGGAGCGATCGGAGAGAAATGATGGAAAAAACGTTATACGACCTGTTCGATCTTCAAAAGTTCTCGGGAAACAAACGGCTTGAAAGGCTCATCGACGATACCGAAAGACGTTACGGAGCGGCGCTCTCCGACGACGACCTCGGGCTGGTAAGCGCGGCGGGAGAACCACTTTCCGCGCTTGTTCACGACCAAAGCGAGGATAAGCCGCAATGATCGAGACATATGATAACGTTGAAATTAAAGAGCGCGTTTATCTTGAGTTTAAGGACAAGGTAACGCGCTATGTACGCAGAAAGATATCTAACGAACACGAATTCGAGGACGTAGTCTCGGACGTGTTCGTTAAGGTGTTTAACGGGCTTTCCGACTTCGATGAGAATAAAGCCTCGCTGTCCACATGGATATACGCGATAACGCGCAATGCGGTCATCGACTATTTCCGTGCCGAAGATCGGCTTTGCGAGCTGCCCGAGGAGCTTTGCTCGGAGGACGATACCGAGCGGGATCTGATCAATGAGGAAACGCTTGAACGTCTTGCGGGCGCGCTCGAACGCTTGGGTTAGCGGGAGCGCGACATCATTATCCTGCACTATTACAGCGGCAGGACTTTCAAGGACATAGCGCGGGCTATGGGCATTTCTTACAGCTATATCAAGCTTCTTCATACGAACGCGTTAAAGGCGCTGCGGAAGTTTATTGATGAATAAAGGAGAATTTTTATGGAACACGATTATAAAGACGAAAAGCTGACCGTTTATCTTCCTGTAAGGGTGGACACGGCGAACGCGCAGGATACCGAGATGAAGCTTATGGATCTTGTCGACGAATACGAGCCGAAAACGATAGTGATCGACGCGCGCGATATGCAGTACATATGCAGCGCGGGGCTTAGAGTTATCCTCAATATCAGAAAGCAAGTGCCCGATACGTCCGTGATAAATACGTCGTCC
>CAYPWI010000422.1:0-2426 GCA_964414395.1 uncultured Ruminococcus sp. | reverse complement strand
GCGTCATCGTAATAGCCGTAAAGACCGTTATCGCGCTTAAAATAATATTCGTTATCTATAAAATAGTAAGTAACGCCGTTTACTTCCTGAGAAAAAACGCCGCAGTACTGACTTCTCCATCCAACAGGAACGGTAAAGTTGGTAATGAAGTGCATTTTCTCCTTCTGCTCGGGTTTTATGGTATTTACATAATACGGCATAACCACTCTGGCGTCATGACCCGCCTGAACCAGCGCCTTAGGGAGCGATCCCGCAACATCCGCAAGTCCGCCGCTTGCCGCGAAAGGCAGCGCCTCGCTTGCTGCATACAAAATTCTCATAGTTTCCGACCTCCGATTATCATCATTATAAAGTACCGCGGCGCGGACGTATCAACGCCGCTGTTATTTCCCGCTATCTTTAATATACCACAGTCTTCCGAAAAAAGCAAGAGTTTTTACTCAAAAAATCAACTGTTTCCAAAATGAACAGCACTTGCGAGATTGCTCAGAGGCATCGTCTGGAGATAGATCTTTCCGGGACCGGTCACAAGCGTATTGAACAGACCCTCGCCGCCGAACAGAACATTTCCCACGCCCTTAACGGACTGGATATCCATGGTGCAGGTAGCCTCCATAGCCGCCAAATAGCCTGTATCTATCAGCATCTGCTGACCCGGCTGGAGATTATATTCCACAACATAACCGTCTATCTCGACAAAAGCGATGCCGCTGCCGTGCAGGCGCTGCATAATGAAGCCCTCGCCGCCGAAGAAGCCCGCGCCGAGTTTCTTCTGGAAAGCGATGGAGAGCTCGACGTTGGGGTCGGACGCGAGATAGCCGCCCTTTTGAACTATCATATCCTGTCTGCCGATATCAAACGGTATTATAGAGCCGGGAACACTTGATGCAAAGGCGATCATACCGGGAGCGCCCTCGGAAATATATGTATTCTGGAACATAGACTCGCCCGAGAACATCTTGCTGAAAGCCTTGCCGATACCTCCCGTCCCGGTGGACATCTTCATATTCGGGGTCATCCATGACATAGCGCCCTTCTCGCACTTAACAGCCTCGTTTGCCTCAAGGTAAACAAGTACAACGGGCATCGGTTCGCCTTTGATCTCAAATCTCATAACAATACTCCTTAAAATGTTTTAGACCAAAAGCCGCGCAGTACGGCTTGGATTTGATGTGACCGCACAACGCGGATCTTCTCTTCAAATCAAGGTCTTTATAACATTATACATTATTTCGCACATCTTGTCAAGTAATTTGCTAAATAAATTTCCGAAAAAACAGCTTTTCTAAACTTGTCTGCTGCATATGATAATAAGATACAATGCCGTTGTGATAAGAGTAAACGACGCCCCGCCGCCCGACAGCGCCACGGCGGCAACTATCACGACTGCGGATAATATCCCCGCCGCTTTCATATGGCGGTCGACATTTTCGGGTCGGCATAGTCTTATGAACAGCATTTTCAGCAGAGCCGCGCCGTCCAGTTCGCCGATAGGAAGAAGATTGAAAATTCCCGTGAAGAGATTGATAGCCGCAGCCGCCATATTCCCCGACAACCACAGAAGAGCAGCCGCCGCGAAGTTAGCTCCGCACCCTGCCGCCAAAATGAGCACCCGCGCCGCCGTACCGCTGCTTTCGGTCCTTGCGGACGTTATCCTTATTCCCGCACCGTAGAATGTGATCGCGTCGGGAGCTATCCCAAACGCTGCCATTACGGCGAAGTGAGACAGCTCGTGAAGTACGCAGGCACACAGCGCCGCCATACCGAAGCCCGTATTATCCAGAAAAAGGAAAAGCGATACCGCCGCGAAGAACGAGAAGTCAAGCCGCAGCCGAGTGTGTTTTAATTTTAATTCGATCATATCAGCATTATATTAAAAGACTGTCCGATTTAGAATAACGCTGTTCTTTCATAAACCGCGCGTTTACGCAATATAATGTACAAGCATAGTTACAGATGCGCATTACTTTTTTGAAAGGACGGAAAATATGACCGAAAAAAGATACATAAAAAATACGGTGATACTGTTTATTTCAATGGCGGTCACCAAGATAGTCGGAGCGCTGTTCAAGATACCGCTGGCGAATCTGCTCGGCGGCACGGGCATGGGGTACTTCTCCACGGCTTACGGACTGTACTCCCCGATATTCGCGCTGACCGCCGCGGGTATCCCCACAGTTATGATGAGGATCACCGCGCGCTGCAATGCCGCGGGAGACAGACCTCACGCGCTCGCCGTCCGTAAATACGCGCTTATAATGTTCACCGCCATCGGCTTTCTGGGCTCGGCGGCAGTCGCGGTGTTCGCTAAAACATTTGCCGTGAACATCGCGCACTCTCCCAAAAGCACGGCGGCAATAATATGTATATCGCCGGCGGTTATGCTCTGCTGTATGTCATCGGTTCTGCGCGGCTACCGCGAGGGT
>CAYPWI010000421.1:0-2439 GCA_964414395.1 uncultured Ruminococcus sp. | reverse complement strand
AGATAATTTTGGTGGATATCTTGTATGATCAAAGCCTCCGCATAGCCATCGTCATAGACGGAATCAATGTTCCCGTTGTGCGCCGATATCGAAAACCTCAAACCATTCTGTTCATAATCAAAAACGTCATTGGTCGGCAGACCAAGGTAATTTTCAATGCTGTTGTAATGCTTTTTTACAAGCACAGCTTTTGGATAATACTTCTCGACATAAGCTGTGATAGCCTTATTATTCCTCCGCGCCTCAGCTTGATGCGGAAACAGCAGATTGGCGTTCAAAATGAAATAAAGCAGCACAAGCGTCACAGCAACGCTTATAGTCACGATAAGCCGTGTTTTTAAGCGTCTTTTTCTGTCGACTTGCCATAAAGAAAATACCTCTCCGTCACTGAGCGCGTTTTCGCCTTGGCAGTAAGGACAGAGATAGTTTGAAGCATCTATCTTCCTGCCGCATTTTTGACACTTTATCTTCATAGAGATTCCCCCTCTCCGCCGGCTGAATATTTACGAAGCCGCTATTTTATACGCTCGCTCCACGGAATATTGGTGATCTCGTATTGATCCCAACCCTCCGCGGAAAAAACGGTTATTTTTGCGGAATATTTTTTACAGCCGACTATAGAAGGAAAATTGATTTTCATATATCTGTCAAAACTATAAAGCCATTCTATATCCCTTTTACTTCCTGTGTGCTGATTGATGTAGATATCAAGCTCCAGAACTCCGTCATAATCGTAGAAAGCGCCGTTCGGGGCATTGCAGGTAACGTCGGGGCGCATATCCTCGGCAGACATATTATAATTACCGGAATGCGGAATACAAAACCCGTAATATATCAGATCCTCGATATCGGAAAACCGCTGATTTTCGGCATATGAATCCCATGAGATCTCCCCGGATTCGGCGAATATCTTAAACCTCGCGCCCTCATATTCGACTTCAAAGCTGTCGGTAGGCGGTGGCGCGAGAAAAACATAAGGCTGATAATTTCTTTTAACGATCTTTGCCCCGGGATAATACTTATCAAGATAAGCGATCATCCCATCGCGGTTTTCTCTGTTGCAGATCTGCCACGGAAACAGAAGATTTACGTTAAGGATAATGATCAACGCTATGATCGCGGCAGCTATAGCCACTATGCGTATCACTATCGGCGGTATCGTAATGCTATCGTCATCATCGTCGATAGTAACGGGCTTTACACGCACCAAAGCCGCGCCGCCTCTCGACAAGGCGGTCGCCCCGCAATTGGGACAAAACTGATCGTTTTCGCTAAGCTCACATCCGCATTTAAGACACTTTTCCGTCGTCATAGTAACCCCTCCCGACGCGTTTCGTCATATGCTGTCTATAGGGTCATAATGCTTTTTCGGGTGGATTTTCCCTAATGAATTCCTCGAGAAGGTTCGCGGCGTATCGGCACAGCTCGGGGCACGGGCGCTTCTTGTAATATTCGGGAGTGCGCGGCGCGGGCGTGGCGGAATCCTCCGCTTTTTCGAGACCGAGCAGTTCACGGCAGATAATACTTCCGTTATCCTCGCGGAATTTGGCGGCGCAGGCGCGTATTTTCTCGTAAAGATCCTTCTTGCCCTCAAGGTTTTTAGGATCGGAATAGCCGTAAAGCGCGCTTATCACGAACACTGCACCCGAGAATGTTCCGCAGACCTCACGAAGCCGCCCCATTCCCCCGCCGAAACCGCTTGAGAGCCGCGCGGCTGTGTTTTCGTCAAGTCCGAGTTCGTCCGCGAACGTCACGGCAATGGACTGGGTACAATTATAGCCCTTTAAGAAGTTTGCGTATGCGATATCTCCTTTATTCATGCTCTTTCAGCCCCTTATATACCATGACGGAGCGTTCGGTCTCATACTCAAAACCCAGACGCTCGTAATACCCGATCAGACCCTTATGCTCCGCTACAAGGAAATAGTGAAGATAATCCTTATACTTCTTCTCCATCAGATCAAGCAGAGCCTTGCCTATCCCCTTCTTTTGGTATTCGGGATCGACCAGCAGGAAGTGAACATAAGCGCAGATCTCGCCGTCGTCAACAGCGCTTGCAAGCCCGACGAGTTTTTCCCCGTCCCATGCCGTAAACACGGTCTCGCAGTTCTGTATTGCCTTATAAAGACGCTCGGGATGCTTGCCGCTCTCCCAATTTACCGAAAGGAACAGCTTTTCGAGCTGTTCCTTGGTATAATTGCGTTCGTCTGTATATCTTATCATTTGCAGAATTCCTCAACGGCGTCGGCTATCGGGTCGGCGGCTGTGGTCTCGGTAAGCTCAAGAAGACCGTTATCAACAAGCTTTGAAAGCTCGGGATCTATCGGCAGCTTCGCGAGAACCTTCAGATCGAACTTCTCCGCGGTCTCGTCGATATGGCTCTCACCGAACACATTGATGTGCTTGCCGCAGTCGGGGCAGAGCGCGTAGCTCATATTC
>CAYPWI010000420.1:2084-2450 GCA_964414395.1 uncultured Ruminococcus sp. | reverse complement strand
ATGATACCTCGTATCTGTTCGATGAATTCATAGAGCTTATGGGAGGTGACAAGTCATGCCGCTGAGAAGTGATATCAAGAAAGTTTTGGTTATAGGCTCGGGACCTATCGTCATCGGTCAGGCGGCGGAGTTCGACTACGCGGGAACTCAGGCTTGCCGCGCCCTGAAACAGGAGGGGCTGGAGGTCGTTCTCATAAACTCCAACCCCGCCACAATAATGACCGACAAGCACATGGCGGACAAGATCTACATAGAGCCGCTGACATTGGACGTTGTAAAGCGCGTTATCGAGATAGAAAAGCCCGATTCGGTGGTATCAAACCTCGGCGGACAGACCGCGCTTACATTATCTATGCAGCTAGCCGA
>CAYPWI010000420.1:0-2074 GCA_964414395.1 uncultured Ruminococcus sp. | reverse complement strand
GGTCGAACCCTGAGACCATTCACAAGGCGGAGGACAGACAGGCGTTCAAGGACACCATGGAGGAGATAGGTCAGCCGTGTATCCCGTCTAAGGTAGTGGAAAATATCGACGACGCTATGGCGTTCGCCGAGGAGATAGATTATCCCGTTATCGTGCGCCCCGCGTTCACATTGGGCGGCACGGGCGGCGGCATTGCTTATACTAGAGAAGAACTTCACGAGATCGCGACCAACGGTCTGCGTCTCTCCCCGATAACGCAAATTCTCGTTGAGAAGTGCATCTCGGGCTGGAAAGAAATAGAGTTCGAGGTCATGCGCGACAGCAAGGGCAATGTGATCACCGTCTGCTCTATGGAGAACTTCGACCCTGTGGGCGTACATACGGGCGACTCGATAGTAGTAGCCCCCTGTGTAACTCTCGCGGATAAGGAATATCAGATGCTCCGCACCGCGGCGCTGAACATCATTCAGGCGCTTAAGGTCGAGTGCGGGTGCAACTGTCAGTTCGCGCTCAAGCCCGACAGCTTCGAGTACGCGGTAATTGAAGTAAACCCGCGTGTTTCAAGATCGTCGGCGCTGGCTTCCAAGGCTACGGGCTACCCGATAGCGAAAGTCGCGGCGCGTATAGCGGTGGGTTATACTCTCGACGAGATAATAAATCAGGTGACGGGCAAGACCTACGCCTGCTTCGAGCCCGCTTTGGACTATATCGTGGTGAAATTCCCGAAGTGGCCTTTTGATAAATTCGTATACGCGAAGAAGACGCTCGGCACGCAGATGAAAGCCACGGGCGAGATCATGGCTATAGCGCCGTCGTTTGAGGCGGGCATGATGAAAGCCGTCCGCTCGATAGAGCTCGGCATGGACACCATGACCAAGAAGGCGTTTACCAAGCTCTCCGACGAGGAAGTTCTGAAAAAGCTCGAGGACGTTGATGTGGATCGTTCTTTCTGCGTATTCGAGGCATTGAAGCGCGGAATTTCTATCGATACCATTCACGATATCACGAAAATAGACAAGTGGTTTATAGCCAAGCTCAACAATCTTGTTGAACTGGAAAACCGGCTTGCCGAGGGCGAGCTTACCGAGGAAAAATATCTGCTCGCGAAGAAATACTGCTATCTCGATTCCACTATCGAGCGGCTGTCGGGGCAGAAGCTCGCCGATAAGGGCATAGATCGAAAACTCGCCGTTTACAAAATGGTCGATACCTGCGCGGCGGAGTTCGCCGCGTCTACGCCGTATTTCTATAATACCTTTGACGAGGAGAACGAGGCGGCAGAGTTCATCGAAAGTCACCCGTCCGACAAGAAAAAAGTGATCGTGTTCGGAAGCGGTCCTATCAGAATAGGACAGGGTATAGAATTCGATTACTGTTCCGTCCACTGCGTGTGGACTTTGAAAGAAGAGGGCTGCGAGGCTATCATATGCAACAATAACCCCGAGACGGTCTCCACGGATTTCGATACGGGCACGCGCCTGTACTTCGACCCGCTCACGAAAGAGGATGTAGAGGCGCTGATCGCTACCGAAAAGCCGTATGGGTGCGTGGTACAGTTCGGCGGACAGACCGCTATAAAGCTCACCAAGCACTTGACGGAAATGGGCGTTCGCATACTCGGCACGCAAGCCGCCGACATCGACGCGGCGGAGGACAGAGAGCTGTTCGATGAGCTGCTCGAAAAATGCGGAATACCGCGTCCGCAGGGCGATACGGTGTTCACGACGGAAGAGGCGATCAAGGTCGCGAATAAGCTGGGTTATCCCGTTCTTCTGCGTCCTTCATATGTGCTCGGCGGTCAGAATATGATCATCGCCCACAGCGACAGCGATGTGGAAGAATATATGGCGATCATCACCGCCACGGAGCTTGAAAATCCCGTGCTGGTAGATAAGTATATGATGGGTACGGAGGTCGAGGTCGACGCTATCTGCGACGGTGAGGATTTCGTTATCCCCGGCATTATGGAGCACGTAGAGCGCGCGGGCATACACTCGGGCGACTCCATATCAATGTATCCGTGCCGGAACCTTTCCTCACATATCAAGCGCGTGATCATCGATTATACGGAAAA
>CAYPWI010000419.1:0-2476 GCA_964414395.1 uncultured Ruminococcus sp. | reverse complement strand
AGATATCGATAATGCGGAACGCAGCCGCTCTCAGCAGTCTGTTATAAACCGCAATCCCTATCCCCGTCTTCTCGGGAGCTTCCACCAGAACGGTCTTAGCGCCGATATCGTCGGCTTTTCTCAAAAGCGCGAACAGTCTCTGCGCCTGAATTTCCGCGGTTTTCCCATAATCGAGGAATATCCCCTGTTCGGAAACGCCCGCGCCCAGCGCCAGAAGGTTCTGCTCGTACCTACCGCGCTTGGTGCAGTAATCAAGGAATTTCTCACCGTGCGCGTTAATAATGTATACGTCCGCCTTCGGGGAATAATGCTTGTATTTCATGCCCGGCGACATGACCGCCTCGTCCTTGCGCGGCTCGGAGGTGACCGCCTTGTCGATCTCGACCTCGCCGAACTCCGACAGCATTTCAGCCGTTATCCCGCCGGGACGGAGTATGCGTATTTTTCCGCCCTTGAAGCAGACCACCGTGCTCTCCACGCCGACGGTACACTCCCCGCCGTCGATGATGAGCGGTATCTTGCCGTTCATATCCTCAAAGACGTGCTGTGCCGTCGTGGGGCTGGGCTTCCCCGAAATATTCGCGGAGGGCGCGGCGAGCGGAAACCCGCACTTTCTGATAATGTCAAGCGCCGCCTCGCTTGACGGCATACGCACCGCCACGGTATCAAGCCCGCCGCTGGTGACGCTCGGTATCAGCTTCGACTTGGGGAAGATCATAGTCAGCGGTCCGCCCCAGAAGCGCTCCGCAAGCTCCTTCGCTATATCGGGTATCTCCCGAACCAAAGGCGGGAGCATCTTCATGCTCGCTATGTGAACTATCAGCGGATTGTCCTGCGGCCTGCCTTTGGCTTTGAAGATGTTCCTCACCGCCGACTCTTCGAGCGCGTTCGCCGCAAGCCCGTAGACCGTCTCGGTCGGGATCGCGACTATCTGCCGCCTGCTCAAAAGATCCGCCGCTTCTGTTACGCTCTCGCGGCTGTACGGCAGTATTTTAGTTTCGTAACTCATTATTTATTCTCCTGCTTCTCCCGATTTAAGCAGCTTCGCCGTTCTGTCGGCTACTCTAAGCGCGTCGAAGATCTCATCGCAGCCGCCGTTCATCATCTCGTCGAGCTTGTAGAGCGTCAGCCCTATCCTGTGATCGGTGACGCGCGACTGCGGAAAATTGTATGTCCGTATCCTCTCGGAACGGTCGCCGCTGCCGACTTGGATCCGCCGTTCCTCGGCTATGGCAGAATCCCTCGCGGAACGCTCTGCCTCGTACAGCTTGCTGTAGAGCATCTTCATCGCCTTGTCCTTGTTCTTCATCTGGGAGCGCTCTTCCTGGCACTCGACCACCGTTCCCGTCGGGTTGTGGATTATGCGGACAGCCGACTCGGTCTTGTTGATGTGCTGCCCGCCCGCGCCGCTCGAACGATAAGTCTGAACGGTCAGATCGGCTGGGTTTATGTTCACGTCTACCTCTTCCACCTCGGGAAGAACGGCGACGCTTATAGTAGATGTCTGTATGCGCCCTTGAGACTCCGTCGCGGGAACGCGCTGAACGCGGTGAACTCCGCTTTCGTATTTCAGCTTCGCGTAAACGCCCTCGCCCTCCACGCCGAAGCTTATCTCGCGATAACCGCCAAGCTCGGTGGGATTGCTGCTCATAACGTCTATCTTCCAGCCCTGCCGCGCCGCGTACATTGAGTACATTCTGAACACGGAATTCGCGAACAGCGCCGCTTCCTCGCCGCCCGCACAGGCGCGTATCTCCACGATAACGCTTTTATCGTCGTCGGGGTCGCGCGGCAGCAGCAAGATCTTAAGCTCGTCCTGCAAGCGGTTCATCTCGTCCTTGGCGGAAAGCATCTCTTCTTCCGCCATATCGCGGAATTCATTGTCGAGTGTCGCGTCCTCGGCTGCCGCTTTCGCGTCGTTATAGGAATTCTCGGCGCTTTGATACCGCTTGAACGCTTCCGCGAGCGGCGTAAGCTCCTTATATTCCTTCATAAGCGCGGTGTACAGCTTATTGTCCGCCACGACCTTTGGGTCGGAGAGCTTGACGCTTATCTCGTCATAGCGCGCGCAAGCCTCATTCAATTTTTCAAGCATATTTGCCTCCATATTTACATCAATGAACTAAAGGGAGACAGATACGCTATCGCTTTTCATCGGCAGCGTCACGGATAACTCTTTTCACGCTCTTTTCGCACTTCACGCGCGGCATCATTATCATATGCCCGCAGCCGACGCAGCTGAGCTTTATGTCCGCGCCGACGCGGATCGCCTTCATTTTATCGCTTCCGCAGCCCGGATGGCACTTCTTCATCTCCAGAATGTCCCCCGCCCGTATATCCATGAACTCACCGCCTTTCAAATAAAATCATACATATTATAGTATAGCACATTATGTTTTATTTTTCAAGATTTAACGGCACTTTTTTCCCAAAAAAATATTTTTTTCAAAAACCTATTGACAAACCCGTCTGAATT
>CAYPWI010000418.1:0-2486 GCA_964414395.1 uncultured Ruminococcus sp. | reverse complement strand
CGAGGGAAGCGGACATTTGTCTGCACACGCCCGCGGGTCCCGAGATAGCGGTAGCGAGTACAAAGGCGTATTCCGTGCAGATAACGGCGCTGTATATGATAGCGTTCAGGTTCGCTTACGCGCGGGGGATAATTCTAGAGGAAGAGCTGAAACGGCTGACTTCACAGCTCGGGAACGCTCCCGCGGCGATAGAAAACGTTCTCGCGCGCAAGGACGAGTGCCAGTTTATCGCATCACAGCTGGTGAACGACGAGATGCTGTTCTTCATCGGACGCGGTTTCGACTACGCGCTGTCGCTTGAAGCGTCATTAAAGCTCAAGGAGATCTCCTACATACATTCCGAAGCCTACGCGGCGGGAGAGCTCAAGCACGGCACGATCTCGCTTATTGAGGACAATGTTCCCGTGATAACCGTAGCCACCCAGAAGAACATTCTTCCCAAGACTATCTCCAATATGGAGGAAGTCAAGGCGCGCGGCGCGAGGATCATCGCTGTTTGCCGCAGGGGCACGGAGTTTTCCGAGGGCACGGTGGACTTAAAGCTTGAGATAGACGCGGATATGGACGATATACTGGTTCCGCTGCCTACGGTGTGCGCATTGCAGCTGATAGCGTATTATACAAGCGTTCTCAGAGGCATAGACCCGGATAAGCCCAGAAATCTGGCTAAATCGGTAACGACAGAGTAAGGTGATCGGTTAATATGCCAAATTCAATAAAAGTAAAAGCAGTCTATACGGGAGAAGATCTGCACTTGACAGTCGTATTTGAGAACGATGTGGTCAAAGACTATAATGTCAAGCAGCTGTTTGACCAATTTCCGGACTATAAGGCGCTGCGAAACCCCGATGTGTTCAATCTGGTACACGTTGACTGCGGCGGGTATGCGGTGGCTTGGAGCGATGAGCTTGATATTTCCGAGTGTGAGCTTTGGGAAGGTTCAGTATGATATAAGACGGCGCTGTCTGTGATAAGAACGGATAGCGCCTTTTTTACTATTTTTTGTGGACTACTTGACTTTTACTTCAATATATGGTATAATGAAAATGTATTTTGAAAAATAGCAGCTTTCCGCAGCGCCGTTCTTACACAGCGGAAGCTGTGTAAGAACGGCAAGGCAGGACAAACGCGAAGTGTTTGTCCGGTGCGGAAGCTGCAAATTTAAGATAAGGACGAGGGAAATGGCAAAAGAATCCAATTACAATGACCTTAAAGCGCTTAAGGGTCCCGATCAGGTGCGTCTGCGTCCCGCGGTAATATTCGGCTCGGACAGTATCGAGGGCTGCCGTCACTCGGTGTTTGAGATAATCTCAAACTCCATCGACGAGGCGCGTGAGGGCTTTGGCAATAAGATAATCATCACGCTTCACAGCGACAAATCCATTACCGTTGAGGACTTCGGGCGCGGTATCCCGATCGACTTCAACAAGACCGAGGATAAGTACAACTGGGAGCTGGCGTTCTGCAACCTGTATGCGGGCGGCAAGTTCGACAACAACAGCGGCGAGAACTATTCGTTCGCGCTGGGGCTGAATGGCTTGGGACTGTGCGCGACGCAGTTCGCGTCCGAATATATGGACGTTGAGAGCTGCAACGGCACGTGGAAGTATACGCTCCGCTTCGAGAAGGGCTTCAACGTTACGGAGAACGAAAAGGGCTTTATCCGCACAAAGTGCTCGAATACGGGCACTAAGATCCATTGGAAGCCCGATCTCGAGGTCTTCACCGATATCGATGTTGGCGCGGAATATCTCGACGATATGCTGAGAAGACAGGCTGTCGTAAACGGCGGCATTGAGTTCATCCGCATAGTCGAGAACGAGGACGGCACGACCGATGAAAAGACATTCGTCTACGCGGACGGCATTTTCGACTATTTGAAAGAAGTCGTCGGCGATAAGTCGCTCACCACGCCGCAATACTGGCAGACCCAGAAGCAGGGGCGCGACCGCGAGGACAAGGACGAGTACAAGCTGAAAATGAACGTAGCTTTCACGTTCAGCAAGGAGATCCATTTCATAGAACATTATCATAACTCCTCATGGCTGGAGCACGGAGGTTCTCCCGACGACGCGATGAAGCGCGCGTTCTTGTCGCAGATAGACAGCTATCTCAAGACCAACAACAAGTACAATAAGGGCGAAAAGTCTATTAAATGGGACGATATCGCCGACTGTTTGATATTTATTTCATCTAACTTCTCCACACAGGCGAGCTACGCAAACCAGACCAAAAAGGCGGTCACGAACGCGTTTATAAAGGACGCTATGACCGATTGGCTCAAGCATCAGCTGGAGGTTTATTTCCTCGAGAACCCCGATGAGGCGATAAAGATAGCCGAACGCGTTCTTGTCAACAAGCGCTCCAGAGAGAACGCCGAGAAGGTACGTTCAACAAGCATCGCGAACCTCACCGCGAAGATCGATCTCACCAATCGCATTGACAAGTTCGTCGACTGCCGCAGCAAGGATGTTTCCCGCCGCGAG
>CAYPWI010000417.1:0-2489 GCA_964414395.1 uncultured Ruminococcus sp. | reverse complement strand
CCATTTTCGTGTGAAATTTTTTATTTTTCGTGTCCAAAATCTATTGACAAGTGCAGGGGGAGGGAGCCCGCATTTTTGTCGGATTTTATTCTCCCTCCCCCTCTCCCGAAGGGTGTCCCCCCAAACAGCGCGGCATCACCCTGCCAAGGGTAAATAACAAACTGACGGCTCGGCAGCCAAAAAAGGCAAAAAAGTTTTATCCACTTTTAATTGAAAAGTGTCCCAAGTCGCTTTGGCGACTGGCACACGCGCGCGGCATTACCCCGCTAAGGGTAAAAAAACAAACCGACGGCTAGTCCACGCCAAACGGACAAAAAAGAGGGCTGTTTTTTACAGCCCCACTTGTTTATAAAGCTCTATGCCGCACTGTTCTCCATCTGCTCAAACAGTTCATTCACCCTGGGATATGCCTCTTCGGCGGATATCCCCTCGGTCGAGACGATCTCTGCCATTTTCTGGTTCTTCCAGTATTGATCGAAGCTGTAGGTCTTTGCCTGCGAGCCTAAAAGCTCTCGGGCTTTTTCGGTGTTCATAGTATACACGGCGCCTTTGCGGACAAAATCACTTTCCGACAGCTTGCTCTGACCGACTATAGTCGGGTCGGCGAGTATATCTCTGAACGCGGTCGCGCCAAGCGGTCGGAATGTCGGGATAGCGTTTTCGAGCTTGCCGTCCTCGCCTTCAATATAATGATAGGTAACGACGACCGCCGTGCCGCAGGTTATCTCGCTGTCGAACACTCTTTTGCCGTCCTCGGTGGTGATGTTCCCGCATTTGACGCTCTGGGGAGACGTGGAATAGCCGTTCGAGGTCAAGTCCGGGTCGGACAGGATGCCGGAAATATTCCCCGAGGAGCTGCCCGGAGTATTCTCCGAGCTTGTGCTTGAGGAACCGCTTCCCGAGTCGGACGGCTTTTTATCGAACATATCACACCCGCTCGTGCCGAGCGCCGCGAAAACTATCATAAGCGCCGCCGCAAGCGTGTAAAGTTTTTTCTTCATGACTGTTTCCTTTCCTAAGATCGAATGGGTACGCTTTAATTATACATTATGTGAGGATAAAATGCAAGTGCTTTTTTCAGGCAATCCCGAAAATTCACCGTGAGCCGTTTTTGAAGATGATATCGCGAAGCTGAGAAACGTTCTCGGCGATATAGCGCGGGGAGAACTGTTCCAGCTCGTCACGTCCGCGAAATCCCCATAAAACGCCGCAGCAGGGAACTTTCGCGTTGACGGCGGTCTGCATATCCACGCCGCTGTCGCCGACATAAAGCGGGGTTTCCTTCGGCGAGTACTTGTTTATCAGATAATCAACGGCGGCAGGGTCGGGCTTGTGAGGAAAACCGCGCCCCGCGCCGACTATTTCCGTCAGATCGTCCCCGAAGAACCCGCGCAGCAGCTTCTCGGCGAACACATGATCCTTATTCGTGCAGCAGAGCGCTGTCATGCCGTTTTTCTTCATCTCCGACAGAAGCTCCGGGATCCCCGGATAAGGCGAAGTTCGGTCGATTTCGTGCTTTCCGTAATATTCCGAGAACAGCTCGTGAGCCCTCTGCCTGTCCGCTTCCGCGGAACCGGCGGGCATCATGCGCTCGATAAGCTTGGGGATCCCGTTTCCGACAAAATACTTGTATTCGTCCACCGTATGAACAGGCAGCCCCATTTTTTCAAGCGCGTAGTTGCTCGCCGCGGCGAGATCGCCGATAGTGTCCAATAAAGTCCCATCAAGATCAAAAATAACTGTTATGTACATATTGAAAGCAATTCGCGAAACGCAAAGTTCGCTCCGCGAACTTTAATAGCAGGCCGGCGCGGCGTGTCGGTCTACGCTTCGCTTCGACCGTCACGCCGCGTCAGCCTCTTTCGCGAATTGCATCCACCTCCCCCATGTAGTTTTAATTTAAACGCGCCTTTGATGCGCCGCCTTAATGTTGTCTTGAACCCATGATTTGGAAAGCAATTTGAGAAGCGCAAAGTTATGCGCGCTTCGCGCGCATAACTTTGCTAGTCGGCTGACGGTTCGGTTCGCGGCTGCGCCGCTCACCTCGTCTTTAGCCGCTTTCGCGAATTGCATCCGCCTTACCAATGTAGTTTTTATTTAAACGCTTATTTTAAAAGTAATTTGCGAACCGCGAAGTCCTCCCCGAGCTGCGGAAATGCCCCGCGTTTTTCTTTTACTATTATACAACGTAAAAAATGTTCTGTCAACCTTGAAATTTTCGATGAGATGTGCTATAATATAAAATGAATATATATTTTTGCTTGGATCGGCTATAAGAGTTTGGAGAAACAGGAAAATAATGGAATATTTTGATCTATATACCTCCGCGCGGCGACCGCTGGGCAGACGTGTTCTTCGGGGCGCTCCCATACCGCGCGGCGAGTATCATATCGTAGTACAGGTGATGACGATAAACCACAAGGGCGAGATCCTGCTTACACAGCGCGTTCCGCAGAAGACCAGCGGCGGCAAGTGGGAGTGCTCGGGCG
>CAYPWI010000416.1:0-2504 GCA_964414395.1 uncultured Ruminococcus sp. | reverse complement strand
GGCTCGGTATTTTTACTGTTTGTAATGTGCGGCTGTCAGCGTTTTTCGAGGCTGTTTGTCCCGCTTTAACGTTTTTCAATAGGTTTCGTTAAATATTTTGTATAAAAATCATAAAATCTCTTGACACGATTTGT
Organism: uncultured Ruminococcus sp.; assembly: GCA_964414395.1. GTDB lineage: Bacteria > Bacillota > Clostridia > Oscillospirales > Ruminococcaceae > CAG-115. The sequence continues at coordinate 2,370 of CAYPWI010000416.1, read as the reverse complement.
TTTTTTTGTTATAATATTATAGAAGGCGGTAGCTCTGTGCCGGTGCGTGTTTATTATTCAATCCGGAGCTGAAAGGATAGGGTATTATGGCTAAAACTGTAAGTGAAATGTTAGAAAAGTTCACGGCTCTTTCGCTTGAGGAAAAGCAGATCGCAGCCGATCTGGAAAATGCTTCCAAGGAATATAATGATTATTGCTCTTCTTCGGAGGACGATCTCAACAAGAAGATCCAAGAGATCCGCGATAAAATGGGCAAGCTGCAATATTTTATCTCTTATGCGCGCGAGCACGCTATGGAAAGCAATCTTGAAGAGGCTCAGATCGCGTTTGAGACCCCCGAGGGAACGCTCGAAAGTATCCGTCAGACCATAAAGCTTGAGTCTCACAACGACGGAAACGCCGAGAGACTGTACACCAAGGCCACGGGTCAGAAGAAGTTCTATGAGGAGAAGATAGAGCAGACCCGCAAGCTTATCGAGGGAAGCAAGGTGCAGGCGCGCCGTCAGTATGACAGCGATGTTGCCGCCATAAATGACCGCAGAGCAAAGCATGAGACCGAGGTCAAGAATTACATAGAGTCGGAGGACTTCAAAAATTATCTGAAGCTTCTGAGCTTTGATAAATCGGCGTTCAACAGCACCGGTACCTCCGTTCTTCCCGATAAGACATTTGTCAGCATCGGGCAGCGCCGCGTAAAGCTCAGCGTTCCTTTTGAGATCGAGCAGGATCTCGCGCTCACATCGGGCGGCGAGTATAATTCTGCCGCTCATACCATTGGCGCTCCGCAGCATCTGAATATGCAGACGGGCAGCGTTCTTTGCGCTGATTTCGATGAACGTAATAAGCAGTATCTCCTGGGCGGCATACAGCGTCTGCTGCTGAATGTGATAAAGTATTTCGGTCAGGATATCGGCGAGATGCTTTTTGTCGAGCCGGAAGAGAACAGCCCCGACAGCCTGGGGAGCATCGCTCTGCTGGCGAAGGGCATAAGCCCGTTTATCATAGTGCCGCAGTCTATGCAGGAGGCTGAAACGAGAATAGCGGAGTTCTGTTCGCGCGCTGAGATGATCCCCACGCCCGACAGAGTGACGCGTGTCGCTGTAATAAACGGGTATCCCGAGAAATACGGTACAGATCTCAGAAACCGCATCAATGATATATGCAAGAAGACTGCGCAGCTTGGTATCCTGCTGATCCTGACTCATGATAACACAACAAAGGATCTGGATATCGACAGGGAGATCCGCAGCGCGGGTCTGTCGATCCGCAGCAGAAACGGCGGATTCTGGATAGAACAGCTTCGCGAGAGCCTGTTCTGGTATTCCGCGCCCTCCGAGCTTCCGGAGGATGTGCGCAAGGTGTATGTGGAGCAGCGCCGTCAGCAGGCGACACTTCAGGCTTCGGCTCCCGTGTCTGTGGCAGTCGCCGCGCCGTCGCCGGTCGCGATGCCCGCGTCTATGGTCATGCCGACTCCGACTCCGTCTGTTATGACTATGCCGACGTCGCCTGTTATGCCCACGCCCGTGCCGCCGACCGTTCCCGCTCCCGAGCCCGTAATGCAGCACGAGGAAGAGACCGTGCCCGAGGCTCCCGATGATACGGAACAGAGCATTGAGGAGATCTTTGAAGAGGGCAATGTCGATGAGGCGGCAGTGGCAGAGATCCTTACCAAGAAGAGTATTCGCGATCTGCCCGTAGTTGTGCTCGGCAAGGATAGTCACGGAAAGCCCGCAACGATCGACATCAGCGGAAATGTCGCTTATGTATGCGGTATGCTCGGTACCGACCGCAGCGCCGTATGCAATTCGATAATCGGGACAATAGCGTCGTCGTGCCATCCCGATGACGCGGAGCTTTGGATCTTTGACCAGACAGGCGAGTTTGAGGATCTTACGAATAATATGCCCCCGCACGTTCGCTATTATATCGCGGACGGCTCCGTACAGACCGAGTTCGATCTTACGGATGTGCTGGGAGATTTTCTGGAGTCCCGCGCTCTTATCTTTAAAGAGAACGGCTGGGAGGATATTTCTCAGGTACCTGCCGAAGAGTATATGCCGCAGGTAGTTGTGATGCTCAACGAATTCCCGATGATGTGCGAGAAGATCTCCAAGGGCACAAAATTCTTCGGAAAGAATTATCTCAACAGGCTTACAAGGATAATGCACATCTGCGCTAAGTTCGGGTTCCATTTCGTTCTGACGGGCGAGACCTTCCGCGGGCTGCAGGCGGGCGACGTTCACAGCGCGGCTGCTGTATTTTGCCGCAGAGGGTCGGTGGGTGACCTGTTCAACGAATACGCGTCCGCCGAGACCGCTATTCTCGGAAGGATCCCCGTCGGAAGCGTTTTCACGGGTAATCAGACTGGCT
>CAYPWI010000415.1:0-2505 GCA_964414395.1 uncultured Ruminococcus sp. | reverse complement strand
GAAAAGCTCGCCAAGGCGCTGCACGTCATAGGGCTTGTTAATATTCAGTATGTGGTGTATAATCACGAGGTATTTGTCATAGAAGTAAACCCGCGTTCCTCAAGAACGGTGCCGTATATTTCCAAGGTCACGGGCGTGCCCATGGTCGATCTCGCGACAAAGATCATTCTCGGCAAGAAGCTGAAAGACATGGGCTACAAGAGCGGACTTTATCCCAACGCGGATTATGTAGCGGTTAAAGTCCCCGTGTTCTCATTCGAGAAGCTGCATGACGTTGATACACAGTTGGGTCCCGAGATGAAGTCCACCGGTGAGTGTCTGGGTATCGCGAAGACGTTCGGCGAGGCGCTGTTCAAGGGACTGACGGCGGCGGGCTATAAGTTCCACGACGCGGAGAACGGCGCTTCCAAGGGCGTTATCATCTCGGTGCGCGATCAGGATAAGAATGAAGTGATAGAGATCGCGTCGAGGTTTGAGGCGCTGGGCTTCAAGATCTACGCGACGAGCGGCACGGCTTCCGTGCTCAACAGGAATATGATAGCCGCGAACCACGTCTACCGAATTCACGAGGAGAAAGAGCCGAACGTCATCACGCTGCTCGAAAGCGGCGAGATAAGCTATGTCGTTTCCACATCGGAAACGGGAAGAAAACCGTCGCTCGATTCCGTAAAGATGCGCCGCAAGGCGGTCGAACGCTCAATAGTATGCCTGACGGCGATAGACACCGCAAACGCGCTTCTGGACTGTCTGGAAATGAGCACGAGCATTGATGATATCGAGCTTGTGGATATAACTAAAATATAAAGCGCGCTATAGGTGTACAGTGAAATTTCAAAACGCAGCTCGCGCAGCATGACGCGCGAAGCGCGGCGTGCTGCGTGAGCTAGGCGAGCAGACCGCGAAGCGGTCTGCGTTTTTGAAATTTCTTTTCAAATAAGCGGAAGGCGTGAATTTTACCCTACGTCTTCCGCAATAGCGTGCGGCGTGCAGCGAAGCGGAGCGCCGTGCGCGTTGATAGGAAAATGCGGAGCATTTTTCCAGTGCGGAAGGCGTGAATTTTACCCTACGTCTTCCGCAATAGCGTGCGGCGTGCAGCGAAGCGGAGCGCCGTGCGCGTTGATAGGAAAAATGCGGAGCATTTTTCCGGTGCGGAAGGCGTGAATTTTAAAATGACTATAGGGAATATACCGATAAAGCATACCTACCGCCCCGCGCAGATAATATGCGACGTGCTGACTTTGGCGGGGCTGGTCATCATCGCGAAGAACGCGTTTGACACATTGGCGGACACCAAAGGATTTCTCGGATATGTATCGCTTGTTTCGCTGCTGTTCCCGGCGGCGGCGCTGGGAATGATCGCGGCGTATCTGATACTCACGTGTAAAAGTCTTAAATTCGGGAAGTATAAGATAACGAAGAAAAACGCGCAGAGCGTCTACAACTGGTGGGCGTTTTCGCTGGCGCTTATCAAGCTGCCGCTGTTTATGGTCGTGTTCGAGCTGGAATATTCGTTTACCGTGTGGGCAATAACGGGCAGAACGCCTATAAGTATGATGATATTGCTGTATGCGCTGCTGGCGGTCATTCTGATACGGCTGACGGCGCACAGATTGGCGGCGCTGACCGAAGTCAAGCGCGCGGAAGCGGACAATTCTTCGGCGATAAGGATAAAGACCAAGGTCGCCGATAAGAATAAAGATGATGAAGAATAACATTCCAATTGCTATTTAAAGGGCGATGAAATTTCAAAACGCGGCTCGCGAGCCGGCGAGTAAAATCCGAAGCATTTTGCGCTTTTGAAATTTCCATTCAGATAAGGAGAAGAAATGAGTTTTTATTGCGGGAAATATCCCATCATTGAGAAAAAGTCGCTTGCGGCGAATATCTATTCCGTGACGGTGTCAGCGCCCGAGTGCGCCAAGGCGGCAAGCGTCGGACAGTTCGCGAATATCGCCGCCCCGGGTTTTACTCTCAGAAGACCGATCTCTGTTTGCGGGATAGATAAGGCGAAAGGAACTTTGCGCTTTGTATTCGAGGTGCGCGGCAAGGGCACGGCGGCGATCGCGGAGGTGCGCGAGGGCGAGTGCCTTGATATCTTGGCGCCGCTCGGGAACGGGTTCAAGCTCCCAGAGGGGAAGGTCATCGTCGTGGGCGGCGGTATAGGCGTTCCCCCGCTGTTGGGCGTGAGCGCTCTCAAGGGAAAGGACTGCGCGGCGGTGCTGGGCTTCCGCGATATGTCGAAGATTATCTTAGCGGACGAGTTCAAGGCGAACGCAAGCGGGGTCACGGTCTGCACCGACGACGGAAGCGCGGGCGTTCACGGGTTGGTTACCGTGCCGCTGGCGGAAATGCTTTCTTCGGATATCAAGGCGGTCATGGCTTGCGGTCCCGAGCCTATGTTAAAGGCTGTGGTGAAGCTTTGTAAAGAACGCGGCGTTCCCTGCCAGATATCGCTTGAACAGCGTATGGGCTGCGGCGTGGGCGCGTGCGTGGTCTGCTCGTGTA
>CAYPWI010000414.1:0-2508 GCA_964414395.1 uncultured Ruminococcus sp. | reverse complement strand
CGGCGATCGTTACATACTCGTCATTCTCTATACCGCCTATAACGTCGAAGATCATATCCCTTCCTATCTCCGCGTGGGTCTTCATGGTGGAATACTCCTCGTCGGTCAGTCTGCCCGGCTTTCTGAGGATACTGTCGGATATCGCGATCTTCCCGATATCGTGGAGCGGCGCGGCGCGCGTTAGAAGGTCGATATAATCATCGGTCAGCTGCTCTTCATAGCAGCCCGCCGTCCGCGCGGCGTTCGCCAGCATATTGACGTATTTAGAGGTGCGCTTGACGTGCCCGCCCGTCTCACCGTCGCGGCTCTCGATAAGGTTCGCAAGCCCTATGATGGTGCTGTTCTGCAGTTGCAGCATCTTCTCGCTGTGCTCTCGGAGAGCGGCTGCCTTCCGCTCCACATCGCGTTCGAGATCGTTCTTGTACTTGTCGAGATCGGAGGTGATCTTCACGCAGAAGATACAGCAAGCCGCGGTCGCCGCCGCGATCAGAATAACGCTCACCACCGAGATCACCCGCGATATGGAGATATACCCGTTCATGGTATCCTGCGCCTCGGCGGTCTTGTCGTTGAGATAGTCGTTCATATTGTCAAGGCACTCATTGACGCGCTTGGTGCAGTCGTCAAGAATTTTTACAATGTAGAAATCGGCGGTGTTCTTGCTGCCCGCTCTGGAGAATTCCAGCGTAACGTCGGCATTCTGCAAATAGCTGTAGAAGTTGGTATAGGCTCTGTGATATATCTGCTCCTGCTCGCCGCCCTTCATGCGTTCGCCGAGTATCTCGAACTCCTCGCGCAGGCTCTGTTCGAGGCGGTCGGCTTCGCTCTCATACTCGTTGTATTTGTCCTCGCTGTCGGCGGCGGTGTGCTTGACTATCGCCGCCTCATGCGAATACATCAGATTGCGTATCTCGGAGCTGGTGGAGAGCGTGCTGAAATAGTCGTCGACTATGACCTCATAACCGACAGACAGCCGCTCGATATAGTACTTCATACAGAATTCACCGACGATACCGATGATACCGCCTAAGAGCACTATAATAAAAATTTTAAACGGTGTATGTTTCATAACAGCTCCCCCGCACTCTGCCTCGGTTCCGACAAAGGCAATACATTTGTGTCAATAAGGAACACCTATCTCCGTTATTATTCTACCGGAACACCCTCCGCGTTCATGACAAGGATATCCAGCAGCTTCTGGAGCTCCGTGTCGTCGGGATTTCCCGCCGCGATAGTAGTGCCGAACACGTAAGCGGGCTGCCAGTAAGCCTTGCCGACATTCTCAAGATATCCGTAAGCCGACTGCTCGTTCAACGCGCGTATGGCGGGAGAAGCCTGCACGTCGGGGGACTTGGCGGCGTTTACGTTCGAGGGAGCCTCGCCGCGCGTCTTGAAGTACTCGGTCTGACTATGCTCATCGGTGAGCCATTCGGCGAGCCTCTGCGCCCACTCGGGGTGCTTGGTATGAGAATTCACGCCGACCGCCTTATATCCCGCGAAGCTGCACATCTGCACGCTGTCGCCGTTTACGGTAAACTCGGGGAGCTTCGCCGCCGCGTAGCCGTCACCGAACGCTTCCTGAACGACCGTGGAATTCCACGTGCCGTTGATGCCCGCTATCGCTTCCCCGCTTTTCATCAGCGCCTTGAAATCATCGTCGCCGCCGCTTACGAACGCGGGGTTCTTCGCTATTTTCAGCATAGCCTCGGCAACGTCTGTCCCCTTGTATTTCCCGTCTGTGGAATTAAAAGTACAGGTGTTCGTCACGCCGTCGGAGTTAAGCGTCACGTCGAGCCCCGCGCCCTTGAAGAACGAGTATATGTACCAGCCGCTGGTGTAGTCCATAGTGACCTTCTTGCCCGCCTTCCCGGCGACTTCAAGGATACGGTCGAAGCTCTTCACGTCCTCTTCGGTGAGATAATCGGAATTGTAGTAGAGGAAGTAACCGTTGCTGGCGGTCTTGGGGTAGGCGAAAAGCTTTCCGTCGGTCGTTACGCAGCGCACCGCGCCCGCCTCGCTGCCGCCGTTCGCCTTTATGATCTCGTCAGTGTCGAGAGCAACTTCCATCAGCGCGTTAGCGTCGTGAAGTTCTTTGTACTGATCGGCTGCGAACGAGAACACGTCAGCCGCAGCCGCGGGATTTGCGAGAACGGTCTCCTTGCAGGATACCTCTTCTTCCTCGCTTATGGTGATGGTGAATACCGCCTTGCCGCTGTATTCCTTCTTGAATTCCTCGACCAGCCGCTCTGTGAACGCTATATCGTCATACGCGCACCAGACGGAGAGCGTCACCTCCTCGGGCTTGCAGCCGCTCGTTACACACATTATGCCCAGACAGCACGCTATGGATAAAATAACGCTTATCAATTTTCTCATAATACCGCTCCCTCTGAAGATGATACTTTCATTACCATTATACCAAATTTTTGGGAATTTGTCAATACTACTTGTTTTTTAAGTTTCCTCAAAATTTAGTCTTAGGTTTTCTGAACTGGAAAACAATGTCAA
>CAYPWI010000413.1:0-2511 GCA_964414395.1 uncultured Ruminococcus sp. | reverse complement strand
TTCCCGAGACGGATTACTTAAAGTTCTACATTTTCCAAGTGGTGTGAAATTATATTTTCGGACAAAAAAAGACCTCCCCAAAAGGGATGCTCTTTTTGGCTTTCATTATGCGAGAACGTTCAGAAGCTGACCGCGTCCGTCGGGAGAAGGTATGTTGTCGAGCATATCGGTGATCATATCCATAGATGCCTCGGAAGACTCCATGGTCTTTTTCAGCATACCGATCGCAAGCGCGTCCTGAGTATTCGCCATAGCCATCGCCATGGACATAGCAGCAATATCCATTTCCATAATTACACGCATCCTTTATACTTTTCTTTATTTTACCACAATTTTTCCCCGTTGTCAAGACTTTTTTGCAAAAAAGAAAAATTAACACAAATTTTTAGAAGAAATGACTTGATTTTTTAGAAATATTGTAGTATAATATATGTATTGAATAATGAATTGCCGAAAATGCGTTCGTTAAATACATTTGTAAGGAGTTTTTTTATGGAAAACAATATCCTCCTTGAAAGCGGTACTAATGAACTTGAGGTGCTTGAGTTCATGGTAGGAAAGCAGAGCTTTGGCATCAACATCGCCAAGGTAAACGAGATCATGAACTATGAGCCCATGATCCCCGTTCCCGATTCTCCCCCCGAGTTTGAAGGCGTGTTCACTCCGCGTGACAAGGTAATTTCCGTTATTGATTTACATAAGGTCCTCAATAAAGAAAGCGGAGACCCCAGTCACGATCTGCTTATTATCTGCAACTTCAACCAGATGGACGTGGGATTCCACGTATCTTCTGTTAAGGGTATCCAGCGTATCTCTTGGGAAGATATCGAGAAGCCGCCGAGAATTTCCGGCGACGGCACCAATAACATCGCTACGGGTATCGCCAAGCATTCCGACAGGATCATCCTCATTCTCGACTTCGAGAAGATCGTTTCCGATATCAACCGCTCCGCCGTTATCGACGCTTCGGGCGCTACTCAGACCGACGCTTCCAAGGCGAGCAAGCATATCGTTATCGCGGAGGACTCCCCGTTCCTTAATACGCTTATCCAGAATACTCTCCACGACGCGGGCTATAATAATATAGTAGCGTTTGACAACGGCAAGGATGCGTGGGATTATATAAGCGGTCACAAGGACATCGGCGGAGATATCCTCGACCAGGTATCCTGCCTTATCAGTGATATCGAGATGCCGCAGATGGACGGTCACCACCTCACAAAGCTCATCAAGGACGACGCTGTCCTCAAGCGTATCCCCGTATATCTGTTCTCGTCTCTCATAAACGAGCAGATGCGTGTCAAGGGCGAGAGCGTAGGCGCTGACGCGCAGTTCTCCAAGCCCCAGATCGGTTCGCTCATCAACTACCTCAACGAGCATATCTGATCACGCCATTGAGTTTATCTGAACAAATCGGCGGGGCAGACATAATGCAATAAAATGTTAAAGCTGTTTCTCCGCTTTTGTGGGGGAACAGCTTTTTGCTTATAATAATTTTTGAGAAAAAAATTATCTTTTTTTCTACCACATCTTGACTATTTCACAAATATGTGATACAATATATATTGGCGATTTTTATTTTTGAAAGGAAGGTCTTTACAATGACAAAAATAGATGTATTTTCGGGGTTCCTGGGAGCGGGCAAGACTACGCTCATCAAGAAGCTGCTTAAAGATGGCTACGAAGGCGAGAAGCTGGTGCTTATCGAGAACGAGTTCGGCGAGATCGGCATCGACGGCGGGTTTATGAAGGACGCGGGCATCGAGGTCACCGAGATGAACCAGGGCTGCATCTGCTGCTCGCTGGTCGGCGATTTTGGCGAAGCGCTGAAAAAGGTTCTCGATCAGTTCGCGCCCGACAGGATCCTTATCGAGCCGTCCGGCGTCGGAAAGCTTTCCGACGTTCTTAAAGCTGTAATGAATGTCGGCAGCGACAAGCTCGTTCTGAACAGCTATACCACCGTAGCCGACGCTTCCAAGATCAGAATGTATATGAAGAACTTCGGCGAGTTCTACAAGAATCAGGTCGAGACCGCCAAGACTATCGTGCTCAGCCGTACGCAGAAGCTCTCCGAGGAGAAGCTCGCCGAGGCTGTAGCCATGATCCGCGAACTGAACGAGCACGCGACCATCGTCACCACCCCGTGGGACGATATCAGCGGAAAACAGATACTCGCCGCTATGGAGACCGAGAACAAGTTCGCGGAGGAGCTTCTTAAGGACGAGGATATCCTTCACGACGACCATGATCACGAACATCATCACCATCACGACGATGATGACGAGTGCGAGTGCCATCACGACCATGACCACGAGCATCACCACCATGATCACGACGAGGAAGAGCATGAGCACCATCACGACCATGATCACGAGCATCATCACCATCATCACCACGCGGACGAGGTGTTCACCTCTATCGGTGTGGAGTCGGCGAAGAAGTTCACGAAGCAGGAGCTTGAGAACGCGCTCTCCAAGCTCTCCGGCGAGGAATACGGCGTTGTATTGAGAG
>CAYPWI010000412.1:0-2513 GCA_964414395.1 uncultured Ruminococcus sp. | reverse complement strand
GCCAACGCACCGATCAAAAAAACACCAAAAGCCTTCATAGCTGTTCCTCCTTAAAATTATAAAAGAATAAATCACGACGGTTTAATCTTATTTGTTATTATACACCTTTTGCAAAAAAAATGCAAGACCTACACGAAAAATTAGTGATTTTCCACAAATAGGTTACATATTTCCTGTGAAATTCATCAAAACCGAGATAGCGGCGATGGGCGCGGTCTCGCATCGCAGAATACGCTTTCCCAGCGACGCCGTCCTAAAGCCGCACTTTTGGAGCTCCTCCGCCTCATACGGCTCGAAGCCACCCTCGCTTCCGATGACGATATCGATGTTCTTCTTGGATCCCGTCATCGCCTCGCGAAGCGGGGTCTCGCAGCACTCATAAAACAGTATTCCCGTATTTTCCGCGGAAATGAGCGTTTTCAGCGCGGAAAATCCCACAGCCTCGCCGACCTTGGGGATAATGCCGCGCCCGCACTGCTTCGCAGCCTCAAGCGCGATCTTTTGGTAGCGTGGAAGCTTTTTCTTCATCTGCTTCTCGTCGGGGCGCGACACGCAGCGCTTCGAGAAAAACGGAATGATCTCCGACGCGCCGCACTCCACCGCTTTCTGCACGATGAATTCCATCTTGTCTCCCTTGGGCATCGCCTGAAACAGTCTCAAATAAATATCCGGCTCGGCGAGGTTGGGCGTTTTTTCCAGAACGCGAAAGACGACGCTCTCGCCCGCCGCTTCCGAAAGCTCGGAGAGATAATCCGTGCCGTGCCCGTCGCACAAAACGGCTATGTCACCCTTTCGCATACGCAGCACGGTCGAGATGTGATGCGCGTCCTCGCCGCCTACTATAGCGGTATCCTCCGAGATATTCTCCGTGAAGAAGCGCGGATAGCGCCAGCGCTCCATTTTAAGTTCTATGTTTCCCATATGATAAAATATCCTTATCAACAAGCTTATCCAATGCGTCTTTTATCAATTCATCGGAAAATCCTATATCCTTGAGACCGTCGGAAAGTGTCGTTATTAACTCGGATATGTGTTTTAGGAAGACCTCACGCAAAAACATGAGATCATCTCTGTACCGCTTGATCTCCGCATCTTTCACAAGGCGCGCATACTCCTCGTCGCTTAATTCCTTACAGGTAAGGAACGATGAACTTTTATCTTCATTTTCCATATCATCACCTTATTGATCATACCTACCCAGCGCAATATTTATCTGTTCTTCGGACATTCCCATAGCCCTGAGATTTTCGGTTATCTCAGCTGTCATCTCAGCTCTTTCCTTGGCTCTGCCCTTGTTCTCTGCCTCAAGCAAATATGCCTGCTGATCTCTGTACCACTTCTGCTCCGCCTCGGCTTCCAGGCGCACTTTCTCATCTTCGCTCAGCTTCTTAACGGTAAGAACCGCCTGATCTATAGCGGGATCGTTTGATAATTGTTTTACCATATCCAAATCCTCCTCACTCGTTGCCGCCAGGAACTTCGCCCACAACAGCTTCTTATCCATACCATCCGTCATTTCCAGACCCTTTATTTTTGCGATCTCAAGGCTGTCAAGTTCAAACTTATCGGTCAGAATATTTCCGTAAATATCGCGGATATTCATAGTGCGAAAGTAATGCTCGTCATCAAAAAGCTTAAAATTCGTAATACAAAGTGATACGCATTTATGAAGATCGTTATACCCGTCCTTCTCACCAAGTTGATCCGAAAACATCTTAGATAGATAATACGCCATACGGTCTTTAAAAAAGTCCGCACTCCTGATCTGAACCTCTATATCTACCTCGGTATCCTCCGTCTCGACCCTCAGATCAAGAACACTCCCCTTTTCGGCGGGATGACGCTTGATCTCCTTGTCGATCAGCGTTACGTCATTGATCTTTCCGTCTTTGAATTCTATATAAGTGCTCAAAAAATCACAAAGTATCGACTTGCTGTCCCGAAGACTGAATACTCGTTTAAACATTGCGTCGAGCATAGGTGAAAATATCTTCATAACGCGCCCTCTCTCAATTCTATTGTAACCTATTTTTCTTGTTTTGTCAACGGATTAAAAAAAATTTTATGCAATGCTTGATCTTAATTCAAACCGTATTCCCCGATATTATCAAACAGCCGCAGAACGCCCGCTCTGAGCCCCTTATTATCTTCCTTCTCAAGCTTTGGGTCATCGCGGAGCAGATCCTCCGCCAGCCGCTCTACGTCGTCCAATACCTCCGCGTCGTCCGCGAGGTCGGCGACGTGTGTGGGGATCGCGCCCGACTGCTCCCGCCCGAAGAAATTTCCCGGACCGCGGAGCTTTAAATCGATGTCGGCGATCTTATAGCCGTCGGTGTTCTCCACCATAGCCTTTGCGCGCGCCTTGGTATACTCGCTCCTGCTGTCCGACATAAGGATGCAGAAGCTCTGCTCCGAGCCGCGCCCTACGCGTCCTCTCAGCTGGTGAAGCTGAGACAGCCCGAACTGCTCGGCGTTCTCGATGAGCATCACCACGGCGTTCGGCACGTCTATGC
>CAYPWI010000411.1:0-2526 GCA_964414395.1 uncultured Ruminococcus sp. | reverse complement strand
CTTCGAGCCGCAGCGATCGCGGGAACGAATCTTCTTTCCGAGGATTTCAGATTGAAGAAAGCAGTGGACGGGTTCAAGACATTGGAAAACGCGTCTCCCGTATTCAAGAAGATATCCGATCTGACCGCCGAACTTCTTTCCGATAAGCGCGAGCGCAGCGGAGACAAGGCGGGCGTTCTGCTCGATACCATAACGCTTGTGGATTCGGTGATCTGCGCTATGGGCGCGTCCGAGATCACGGGCGATATTGCCGATATCCCGATCACCGAAACGGGGGCGACGGTTTCCGACGCGCCCTATTCGAAAATAAAACCGCTGATAAACGCGCTGACAAAATCGGGCAGCGGAAACTACGAAACGGTAACGACCGCGTGGCGCGACACTCCCGAGCTGTTCCGCGATTATCGGGTAAAGCCCGCGCTGATAAAGGGCTTAGGCGCGTCCTATGGCGAGCTTGCGCAGTACGTGATCGAGATCGTAACGGGCGTGGGCAAGGAAATGCTCCCGCTTCTCAAAAAGGGGTTCGACCCCGAGGGCAAAAAGGATATGCTGCGCCGCGCTATATGTATCGACAATCTGGGCGGCGCGGAGGAAAGCGCGTTCTGCATTGAAGCGCTCAAAACCGCAAAAAAGGACGTGCGGAAAATGCTTATACACGCGCTGCGCCACGATGAAAACAACGCGGACGCGCTTATAAACCTTGCCGAGACAGAGAAAGGCGTATGCAAGGACGCGGCTATGTATGCTCTCGGTGAGATGAACCGCGATAAAGCGAAAGATTACTATTACAAGCTTGCCGAACACCCCGCAGAGCTGCTGAGATATATGGATCGGGCGACCGCCGATTGGGCAAGCGAGCTTACCGCGAAGCTTATCGACGACGCTTTACAGGATAAGCAAGGCAATAAGATCACGCTGTCGGCGCTCCATGATAATAAAAAGCTTCAGGACGAGCTGAAAGAGTTCACGGTGTTCCAATCTATCGGAAACGCGCTTGTCGGGAAAACGGGCGCGAATATCGAGCGGATATTCCGCGATTTCAGACTTACGATAAAGAACAGCCCCACGGATAGGGAGATGGACGAATGTCTCGGGCTGTCAATATTCGTTACCCGGGACAAGGGGCTGATAAATCTTGCCATAGAGCTTAACAACAGCGGCGAGACAAAGGGTCAGTACCGCTTCGCGGAAAGTATGGCGCGTCTTATACGCCCGGAGGACTGCTCCGAGTGGTTTGACGAAGTGCTCGGGCGGCTTGCCGAGGCTTACCGTCAAAGCAAAGCGGAAATTCAGAACGCGCCCGAGCTGCTCGCGCTGCGTTGGCTGCGGTATAAGGACGGCGGTTATGTAATGGAACGCTCTTACTATGACAAGATCACCGAAGCGCATATTTACGAATCAAAACAGGTGCGTCAGCCCGTCCGAAACATAGTATTGAGCTTGCTGAAGCACGATGTTCCCGATTTTACGCGGGAGCTGAGGTTTATCCGTTACGATCCGAATGACAGTGAGCTTTGTCAAAGGATCGGCGAGCATTACATTCACGCTTTGACGGAGGTTCCCGATACCGATTCGTCCTATCTTTATCTTTACTATATCAAGGATCACGGATTCTCGAACATTTCGGGTCTTGCGGAAAAGTGGCTGTCGGTAAACCCATGGAAAGGCAAAGCGTACATATTCGGCTTCTTGGAAAATATGCCGGGCGATGAGGAATATAAACGCGCCGAAGCGCACAGGCTCATTGAGAAGATAATGAGCGGCGAGATCACGACGCACCTTGACAAGGACGCCAAGGAGTGGCTCGCCGCGAAAATAGAAGAAACATTTGCGAAAGGATAGTTCTATGGACATAAAACCGCTTTACGAACTGAAAGACCGCCTGCGCGCCGCTTCCATAGCGGGCACGAACTTGCTTTCCGAGGATTTCCGCCTAAAAAAAGCCGCGGAGGGCTTCAAGGCGTTAGAGAACGTTTCGCCCGTATTCAAGAAGATAAGCGATCTTACCGCCGAGCTTCTGTCCGAAAAATGTGAAGACAAGTCGGGCGTTCTTCTCGATACTGTAACTTTGGTAGACTCCGTTATCTGTACGCTGGGCGCGACAGAAGCCGCCGGAGAATTTTCCGATATACCGGCGGGGAAGTCGGACGGGAGCGTTAATGAAATTCCTTATTCCAAGCTCAACGCGATAATAGAAGCGCTGACTTCTTCGGGCAGCGGCAAAATGGAGATCGTTCAGACCGCGTGGGAAGAAACTCCCGAGCTGTTCCGCGATTTTCGTATGATACCCGCGCTTGTAAAGGGCTTAGGCGCGTCCTACGCGGAGCTTGCGGACTACGTGCAGACTATTATCGGAGAACTCGGCGCGGATATGCTGCCGCTGCTCAAAAAGGGCTTCGACCCCAAGGGCAAAAAGGAAACGGTGCGGCGGGTACGCGCCATAGAAGCGATCGAAGCGGCAAACGGCTTGAACGAGTCGGCGTTCTATATCGAACAGCTTGACAATGCCGAAAAGGACGTGCGCAC
>CAYPWI010000410.1:0-2529 GCA_964414395.1 uncultured Ruminococcus sp. | reverse complement strand
AGAGGTAAAGGTAATGTCAAACAGACTATTTCAGGGCATCGTCCACCAGATGAAGGACACCGTAAACAGGGTGATAGGGGTCATCGACGAAAACGGCACGATCATCGCGTGCAGCGATCTTACCAAGGTCGGCGGCGGGAACGATTTCTTCTCTATCGAGCTTGGAGACTCGCACGAGGTGTTTATCCGCGACGGCTACACCTACAAGCCCTTCGGAGCGCATATCAAGCCCGATTACGCGGTGTTCGTGGAGGGCGCGGACGAGGCGGCTTCAAAATACGCGGGCATCATTGCCATCTCTCTTTCGAGCATCAAGCAGTATTATGACGAGAAGTACGACCGCAACAACTTCGTCAAGAACATAATCCTCGACAACGTGCTTCCGGGAGACATCAGCATAAAGGCAAGGGAGCTGCACTTCAACGGCGACATCAGCCGAGTGGTGTTCCTGATAAGCGTTATAGCGTCTAACGACGTTTCGGCGTATGATGTTATTCAGAATTTGTTCCCGGACAAGAACAAGGATTTCGTGTTCAACATCACAGAGACCGACATCGTTCTTGTAAAGGAAGTCAAGAACAACATCGACGTAAAGGATCTCGAAAAGCTTGCAAGGAGCATCTCCGACACGCTTTCGGGAGAGTTCTTCACCAAGGTGAATGTCGGCATAGGAACTCCCGTTCTGGGTGTAAAGGAGCTGGCGCGTTCCTTCAAGGAAGCCCAGACCGCTTTGGAGGTCGGAAAGGTATTCGACACCGACAAGAACATAGTATCTTATGACAACCTCGGCATCGCGAGACTTATCTATCATCTGCCGACGACTTTGTGCGAGACCTTCCTCAAGGAAGTTTTCAAGAAGAATTCAATAGAGTCGCTCGATCACGAGACGCTGTTCACCATTCAGAAGTTCTTCGAGAACAGCCTCAACGTCTCCGAAACGTCAAGAAAGCTCTTCGTACACAGAAACACGCTGGTCTACCGTCTTGACAAGATAAAGAAGCTGACGGGGCTTGACCTGCGCGAGTTCGACCACGCGATAATCTTCAAGATCGCGCTTATGGTCAAGAAGTATCTTGCGGCAAATCCGACAAAATTCTAAAACATCGGCTGCTTTGCTGTACGGCGCGCGTTTTGGCTGCTGCCGTTTATGCGGAGCAGCCATACGGTTTGTTATGGAGAAAAATAAATATACATAACAGATATAAAAATGGGGAAACTTGGAAGTTTTGATCTTTGGGGGGAAGAGTAAAAATGATCGAAATGAAGAATGTCAATGTCCACTATTCCAGCGGCATTGACGCGCTTGTGGACATCAATCTGCGCATAAACGAGGGCGAATTCGTCTTTATCGTCGGTCAGAGCGGCGCGGGAAAATCCACGCTTATGAAGCTGATGATGAGAGAGCTCGTCCCCAGCTCCGGCAGAGTGTTCGTCAACGGCTATTCGCTGTCAAAGCTGAAAAACAAACAGATCGCGAAGTTCCGCCGTTCCATAGGGATAGTGTTTCAGGACTTTCGTCTTATCCAGGACTACACCGTATATGAGAACGTCGCGTTCGTGCTGAGGATCGCCGACAAATCCGCGAGAATGATCCGTCAGCGCGTGCCGTATGTGCTCAATCTTGTGGGTCTGGGCGCAAAGGCGAAGGCGAAGACGCGCGAGCTGTCGGGCGGCGAGCAGCAGAGAGTGGCGATAGCACGCGCTCTCGCGAACGACCCGGGGCTTCTGATAGTCGACGAGCCGACGGGAAACCTCGACCCGAAGCTCTCTTATGAGCTGGTGGGGCTTTTAAAGGAAATAAACCGCTGCGGCACGACCGTGGTTATGATAACGCATGAGCACAACCTTGTGCAGTATTTCGGCGGAAGGATAATCAACCTCGAAGATGGCGAAATAACCTATGATAACACTATAGGAGGTAACGATGAGAGCGAGTAATGTCAGTTACCTTGTAAAAAAAGGTGTTTCATCTATCTGGAAGAACTTCATTATGTCCTTCGCCAGCTTTTCGATAATTCTGGTCAGCCTTTTGCAGGTGAGCTGTGCCGTTTTGTTCCTGATGAACGCGAATATCATTATGGGCACTATCGAGGACACCAATCAGGTGGTGGTCTACGCGAAGGACGGCATCTCCGACGCGCAGCTCGAGCACATCGGCGACGTGCTGAGAAGCAACAGCAACCTCACGGATGTAAAGTATTATTCCAAGGAAGAGGCGCTCGAGGACTTCAAGAAGGATATGGCTCAGTATGCCGATCTTTTGCAGTATCTCGAGGAAAACCCCATGCCCGAGACCTATCTGGCGCGCGTGGCGGACATCTCCAATATCCGCGCGACGGCTGCCGCGATAAGCGGGATAGAGGGCGTAGAGCAGATAAAGGTGCCGTATGAGTTCGCCGAGAGCTTGGTGAATTTGCGCAGCACGTTTACGATAATTGTCGGCGCGGTGCTGCTGACGCTGATCATTGTAAGTATCGTTATCGTTTCCAATACCATACGCACGAGCGTGTTCGCGCGCCGAAACGAGAT